>PRDJ01000069.1 GCA_003345555.1 Candidatus Thorarchaeota archaeon | reverse complement strand
TGATATCCCAAGATCTTCCGAATCGCTTGTACAGCAGCCGAGCTATCGCTCCATATGAGAGCCCGCGGTCTCGGGACTCCTGTGATTTGTATAGGAACACATCCATCTACAGAAGCATCATGGGTTGACCAAATGGATAGAAGCAAATCACCATCCACGCGAAAAGGATGCAGTAGAAGACAGTCGATCCAAGGATATTCCGACCTGAATTCATGTAGACCCATGTAGTCAGTACCTGTTGGAAGATTATGAACAGAGTCACAGCTGTCAGAGCCAGAGCAACGAAGGAGAGAGATACCGATTGCCAACCAATCATCATGACAGGAATGAATACCAAGGTGTCAATGAGTACTGCAATAACCAGCATTGTGAAGTACTCTCTGATCCTACTGGAATACTCTAGGCGTTCTTGAATGAAACCACGTAGATAGAACTCCCTCAGGAAGAAAAATGGAAACAGCAGAAACACAAGTGAGAAGATGACTCCGACTTCTCTTGTAGTGGGCATCGAGGCTACGATACTCCAGTCAAATACAGCTATTAATGCACTTATGCTCACTATTCCAGTGATGACTCCATACACCAGTGATAAGTAGGGTGAAGTCGATGTCATCTCCTTGATTCTTGTTAGTATCCTCTGCAGTTGTAATCTACCACCTTTGTATGAAAGAAGGATTGACACCACTACAACTCCAAGGGCAAGTCCGACGGCCTGACCCGCAAAGACAGAGTTGAACATAGTAATAGGCGCGACATCCATAAAGAAGGCAGAGGATGGGATCAAGAGAGCAAAGGCCATGAATGCTGCGAGCAAGTATCCCAGAATCGGCCTGAGTGGGGACTTCCCACTATCCTCCAATGCTCTAGGATGTACCTGTCTTCCTTTGAAGATGTAACTTCCCAAGTATGATACGAATGTGAACAGAACTAGAAGCAATCCAGTGAGTGAAACGATGAGGGATACGATGAGGTATTGTGCAGTTATCCGGACATCTGTTCCTGGCGCTCCATTGAAAGCGTACTCAAACCACTGAACTGCTTCATAGATGATCGAAGAGTCAATTGGCTCTAGGAGATGCTCCGAGTATGGACTTATAGACACCTTTGTGGCATTCCCATCTCCGAAATTCCCGTATAGGGTACCAATCTCAACATCCTCATGTCCTGTGTATGATCTCAGGAAACTTAGACCTTCATCCCGGGTTATCCCCTGGTCGTATAAGGCGAATACAGCAAGAAGGTTTGGCACACTAGAGATATTGCCAGTTGAAGAGAACGTCGAAAGCGCTCCAATAGCAACCGTTGCATTAATCCTCGTTGGATTTTGTGATGCAGTGAGCATCGAGGTGCCGCCACCCATTGAGTGCCCTGCCAATCCGATTCTATCTACAAATCCTAGGTCTTCTAGGTATTCCACTCCGGCCAGCATATCCAGGACAAGTCCATTGCTCCGCTCAAAATCACTCAGATAACCTTCAGAAGATCCATGTCCACGAAAGTCAATGTTTACAACCACGAAGCCTCGTTTTACAAGCTCGATCGACAGTGGTTGCATGTATTGCTTGTTTTCGCAGAACCCATGTCCAACTACAACACCCGGACAGGTGCTGGAAGTGTCAACCGGCGTATACACTAGTGCTTGAATGAGAGTTCCATCACCGGACTCAAGTGTGTGATGCACGATTGTATAGGGATGTTCAGCATCCGCATAGTATGTCAAAGAGAAAGTCGAAACAATACCAAGTATTAGGACAATGACACCGACAAGCAGTGCCTTCGCTTTTCTACTGGATCTAATAAGTTGTAGCGCATTCATAGTTCAACCCGGAGAGAAATCATTGATCTTGTTCCTTATTTTTCTTCTGAGAATCATTTTGGATTGACCTTTAGAGCACAATCCTTCTTGCTCTCTGTTTGCCCCGCCAGAGAGAGAATGGAGAGTGAAGTCGGAGCCTGTCTAGTATCGAGTCCAGTCGATCCGTGCTACGAGATAAAGAGAAAGCACGACCAACGCCATTGCGGCCACCTCTGTTATCGTTCCCAGTATGCCTGCAGACTCGGTTGCCCCCAACCAGCCCGCTATCCAATCGAGACTCAATCGGCCCGCCCAGGCAATTGCAGTCAACTCCAGACTCTTGCCTACAAGTAAGAGTGGCACAACCTTCCACCATGGATACTTGACCGCCCCGAGTGGTATTATTACCGCGTCATCTGGAAGAGGTGTCGCGGCCACGATGAGGACCGCTAGGGGAGTGGCTATGGAATGACGTTTCACAAAGGCTGAGAAACCACTTGTCTGGTTCTCATCTACCAGTTTCCCACCAAGCCGCCCTGTGAGATAGCATACCATCTCCCCAATCATCGCGCCCAACCCGGCAACCAGACCCACGAGTGTCGGGTCGAAGACGAAGTCGAATGTGACGGGGTCTCTTACGCCACCCAATATGAATGGAACACCCATGTAAGGAAAGGGTACAATGATGATGGCATTTCCCACCAGTGGTACAAGGAAATCGCCGGGATATCCCAAGGCGATGGATATCTGCAGCAGCCAGTCGTAGACTAGGAGTAAGAATCCGGTGGACTCAGGAAGCAATATCGCGAGCATTCCATAGACTGTGAGCAAGGCCATGCTCAGCAGCAGTAGCGCATCGGATGTTCTCACTGGGTGCAGTTCTCCAGCCTGACCGCAGAGGTGAGTCAAAAGAAGGTTGTCATTTGGATTCTTGCCTCCAGTTCCGATCCAGACTGGACACTCACAGAGATGTTGTTCCCGAGTGTGATAGGGAGTTCCTCGACCTACATGTAGAGGTGCCAGCTCCCTCACTTGACCTTCTAAACGTCCTGATGATGTATCTGAACGAGGCGAACACTGTCAGTTTCGACGGCTTCCCTGATTTCGAACACAGTGATCGTGCAGAGGCCAGCACGATGAATCCATGTCGGGACCACTGGTTCATCCATGAGTGTAGCTGATGTCGTGAAACAGGATTCTCGCGCGCGAGATGAAGAGGATGGAAACATTGCTCCATCCACAAATTACTTAGTCGCGGCATGTCTTGTCAGCGTGCAGGTGGTGGTAGCGACTATGGCTGATGAGACCTTCTACAGAATCCTATTTGTTTCATTGTATGCACTGTTCTTCATTGTGAGAGGCTATTACCGATTCGTAAAACCGAAACTTGCCGAACCAGAGAAAGCTGAGAAGGAACGAAAGCCCTTCGGAAAGGCAGAAGCAGCAATAAGTTGTGTCATTCTTGGTTCCTTTGGCTCAATAATCCTATACCTGCTAGACTTGCCATGGTTCGCATGGACACAGATACCCGGCTATCCAGAAACCGTACGGTGGGTTGGTGTCCTAGTGGTACTAGCCGACATACCTCTGTTGGCTTGGATTCATCGAACACTAGGAAAACAATACTCGCCCTGTTTACGGATAAAGGAGAGTCACTCACTGATCACGAGTGGACCATATGCAAGGGTCCGCCATCCAATGTATACCGTGTTGACCGGTTTCTCATTGGGTATGTCTCTGGTCACTGCCAACCTCCTGATTATCTGTTTCGCAATTATGCTCATCATACTGTTTCCATTCGTTGCGAGAAAAGAAGAACAGATGCTGCTGCAGGAATTCGGTGATGAATACCGGGAGTACATGAAGCGGACTGGTCGCTTCTTCCCAAAGGTATCTAGAAACAAAAAGGACGAAAGTCAAGAGCACTCTATTGGCTCCGAGTGAAAGCACTTATCTGCTTCAGTGAGATTCAGCGGTCGTGGTGACCAACACCGTGCCGTCCATAGCGCGCAAAATGCTTCATTGACTGGCCAATAGATCGAGTTGTTCGGGGGAGTAGACTTCAATTCCGTCATCAAGAGCCCAGATCGGCCTCAAGCGAAGCGGGATGCATATTCAATGGCATTGTCCTAGAAAAGTGCTAGACCCCACGCCAGTGACGATGCCGGGAAAGAGCCCCTAATCGAACCGTTCCTTTAGCCAGTTTATCATCGATGTCCACTTGCCCTTAAGAAATACAGTGTGCTTCGACCCGGACTGTATGTAGGACTCTTGGTCCTTGGAAGGAATCTTGATGGTTGGCCTCTGAATAGGCTGGATTGGGTCAACAAGAATCACTGAGTACGGAAAGCGCAGGAGTTGGATGAAGTGCTACCCCACATACTTGTAGTCGAAGATGTCGTCCAGCCAGTCATAAACAACCTGCTGCCCGCGCGATATGTTGTCGAGCTGGCAATGGTCGTATGACCCGTCCTGTTCCTGAGTGAACAAGTGGAGCATCTTCTCAGCGGAACCAATCTTCTCCATGAAGGACTTGGCCTGCTCCACCATGAATGCCCCCTCGTGCGCGCTAACCAGAGCGAGGGTAGGGCACTTGATTTTGTGCACCTCGTCGGTAATAACGTTCTCCAGTTTCGTCTTCCAGTCAACCCATTCCCCGAAGTTTGGACAGCCCCATGACCATATGGTGTAATAGACAAGCCCCCTTAACACGGGGGTCTTGCGCAGTTTCCTATCAACTGCGCTTTCCAGAAGCCCACGAGGCATGCGTCTGAAAGCCCGACTGAACCGGCTGCTCCTCTGCAAACCGGGCACGTCCATGATGGGACTGTCGGGTATGAGAGCCTTTACTCTGGATTCGCGGGTGGCAACCTGTGAAACCACGTACCCGCCGTAGCTGTACCCTGACAGAGCCATCCGGTCATCCACCCCTGGCAGGTTACCGAGTAGGTCGAAAGCGGCACTGAAGGGAGCAGAGTAGTCGGATCGCTTCACACAGTCAGGGTAGAGATGGACCGCCCCACGGTGACCAGGATATTCGAACGTGAAGAAGTTGTAACCTCTGCGGACTGCAGAGAACCCTGTCGCAATGAGTATCTCTTCGAGCGAGGAATCGTTTCCGCCAACCGCAAACATGGTGGGCCTCTTTCTGACTGAATCATCTGGCCGCATGAAGTAGCCGGGCAGCATCTTTCCTTCGAACGGCACCTCTAACACCTGAATCTCTGGCCTGAACAGAGGACAAGCTTTCCTGAAGGCGCTAACGCTCCTCTGCCAAGTTTCCTGGAAACGGGCGTGGCTAGGAGTGCAGGCATACTCGGCGGTTCTCCAGTAGTTCGATGCACGAAGGTACGCTTCACGAGCACTCACTGTGTGTCCATTCCTCAGGGATTCGTCGCCGAGGGCCTCCACCCGCTGCCCAAGATTGGCCCACTCGTCAATCCAGCTGTCGCCATCCCGCTCGTCTATCAGGCGGGCAGTATAGAGACACTCCCCGATCTCGGCAGCCTTCTCGCTCATGAAGGCCAATGTCCGGTTGAATGCCCAGTCGGTTTCGGCGTCCTTGAATATTCCGATGCTTCTTGGTGCTCTCGCCACCCCAAGCGACGATTCAGTCGTTTCTCACACCTCTTAGTGAGTCTTGCTCACTTATTTAGTGAGCGAAACTCACTTAAAGGCGTGCTGGTTTCAGTATACTGATGGCCCAGCCTAGACGACGAGACAAGACGACAAAGATAGCCGCAATACTCAACACAGCCAACACTCTGTTCAAGAAGCAGGGATACGCCGCCACTACCACAAATCAAATCGCGGCAGAGGCTGGAGTGAGCATCGGCCTCCTCTACAAGTACTTCCCCGGCGGTAAGCCCGACATAGCTTGGAAGGCAGTTGAGGACATGAGGGAAATGGTCTTCTCAGAGGAACTAGGGGGAGCTACGCCCGAGAACGCACCCATCTTGCTTCGCAGGGCTCTGTTGAGGTTCATCAAGGGACACCGGCGGGTTTCGTCAAACATCGCCGCCTTCGAGATGGCAGTCCTTGAGGACGCTGAAACCGCCGAGCTCGGGAAACATCTCTTCTCTATCGGCTCGGACTCTGTAACGTCTATCCTCAGCAAGCTGACCGGACGCGAAAACAGTGAGAAACTGCAGAAGTGGGGGAGCATCGTCTTCCACATAGTCGACTCCACAACCCACAGGCAAGTGCTCCATGATGGATTAAGCGTATCAGACGAGGAGCTGGCAGGCGCTCTCACTCGGATCATAGTTGCAGCCCTCACTGCCATCAGAGAAGAGTAGGCAACGGGCTGGCAGCTGGGATGTCCAGCTCACGGTCGTGGGCGTACCATCTCGCGAGCCTATTACATGAGAGGGCATTTGATCGCTTGACTGACAAGCTCAGAAAGCGACTGCCAGTATCTATCTTGACTCGCCAGTATGTCTTGTCAGCATGTAAGTGGTGGTTAGGACTATGGCTGATGAAGCATTCTACAGAGTCCCCTTCGTTTCACTGTATGCACTATTCTTCATTGTGAGAGGTTATTACCGATTCGTAAAACCTAAACTTGCTGAACCAGAAAAGGCTGAGAAGGAACGAAAGCCCTTCGGAAAGGCAGGAAGATGCTTCTCAGAAACTAGCGTGACGCAGGGTTGTGTCTAGTGAGATGTTGTTGTCATAGACAATCGCATCTGAGGACTTAAGGCCAGTCGATTCCGGCATCCAACAACACATGTATCGAGATGGCCTACGTGGGCAAGGTTCCCAATCCCTTGAAGCTGCGAAGACTACTCCTCGGATTTGGTTTCTTTGTCCACAACCATTGATACCAACTCACGCATTCGAACCATCTGGCTTCTCAGGCGTTCTGCTCCTTCCTTCGTCAGGACAGCGAAGGTTGTTGGTCTTAGTTTCACAAAGCTCTTTGATATTTGAATCAGACCCAGCTCCTCCAGCTTTCTGAGGTGACTTGATAGATTGCCTGATGTGAAACCAAGTTTCTTCTGAAGGACAGGAAACGTTGCATGCCGTGCGAAATAGAGATAGACCAGAAGGGAGAGGCGTGCGGGAACCATGGTTTCGCTGTCTTCTTCCATGAGTCCGACCAACGTTGACAGGAGTTCCCCATCAAGACTCAACCGTATCCCTGCCCTTCACTCTCCACCAGAAGTCCTTCAGCAGTGATCAGCATATGTATGCCAATAGCATAGATTCCCCCCATGTCCACTACAATCAGAACCACGTATGCAGCAGCAGGAACGATCAGCATTGGAATCATGCTGAGGAATATCGCAATTGCGAAGTAGACGTGTTCTCTGGAGTAGAAGTTGTAACTGCTTGCTCTCTTTCCGAAGACATAAGTGATTGTGAAACCACAGCCCATTATGAATTGGAGTGTCGGTGGGAATAGTTCCGCCAGTCCCATCTGAAATATCACGAGTGATAATAACACAATGGCTGTCCCAAGAACTCCCCAAAGTGCAGAGGCTGCTTTTCCACCTTCGGATGCGCTAGGCTGTACTGGGTATGAGCGTGTAAGCGGAACAATCAGTCTAAAGCCAATGATCCATGAAGCGACAAGGCCGAGTATGACGAATCCTATGTTCGTCAGAAAGGGATCTCCAGGACCAAGCAAGTCCTGAAGTGACATGAATATCAATGTGGCGAATGAAATCCCGCCACCAATCAGGATGTAGACCAAGCCTGCCACTCTGCGCGATACTACCTGTGGGTAATTATCAATCAGATCTGCGAGTAGAAGAAGTCGTCTCGCTCTTGTAATCACATCGTTGTCCGATTTGTCTACATCAGAACTCATTGGCTCACCTCAAATCTGTTCAATCTTATTCATCGTTGGCTCTTAATAACTATAATAGAAAGGGGAGTCCCTAGCGGGACTCCTAGTGAGAACCATATCTCTCAAACAAGACGGTTCCCACAGCTACGAGCAATAATCCGGCAAGTGATACAATAGCCAGATTAATCCAGATAACAGGTGTTGTTATCGGTGCGCCTCTCAGGAATAGGGTCGTTATTGCTTCAGTGACATACTTGGTTGGAACGAACTTGGAGATGGCTTCTGCTGCTCCACCTAGTGGCATGAATGTGCCCAAGAACATCTGGGGCATGATGAAAATGAAGCTCACGCCAGTTGCCGCTTCAGCAGACTTGCAGAGTGTCGCAGAAATCAGACCGAAACCAACTGCCACCAGTGAGAACGCCACAGCGATCACAAATGTGAATACAACTCCTGCAACTCCAGTTCCCGGCCGATATCCGATTGCGAACGATGTTGTCAGGACTAATGCTACCTGCAGTGCCGCAATCACCATGTAAGATGCGGTCTGACTGATCATGTAGTCCGCCGATGAAGCGGGAGTTGTCTTTAGTCTCTTCAAGAGGCCTTCATCCCTCTCGCCAGTTATCGTTTGAGCCACAATCATTGTAAGGAATATACTGGCGAAGGCAAACATTCCGGGAGCCATGAAATCCCATTGAGTGAACGTGCTTGACTCCACTAGACCCGGGCTTCCAATCTCAACAGGCAGACCAATTGCCATTGCATCATTTCCGAAGATAGCCTTCATCAAAGCCTCTTGGACGAGAGGAGGGATAGCCGACACCGCCATCAGAGACCCACTGTCGACGTAGAGCTCAATAGTCGAGTTTGTCCATGCACTTGGGTCGAACGGTGACCCATAGTAAGATGCAACACTGTCACCAAATCCCTCCGGAATGATGATGAATGCATCAAGATTACCCTGAAGCAGCGCTGAGTGCCCAGAATCATTGTCAGCAAACGCATGCATGACAAAGACGTCAGATGTAGTCAGGTTGTCAACAAATGCAAGACTCCAATCTGCTTGAGGACTTGTAGCATCAAGATTCAACAGCCCCACATCGAAGCTTGTCGTTCCTCCTCCTCCGATCCCGCCAAATGCAAGACCAAATACGAATGTAACCGTGATTGGGAACAGTATCACAAGGAAGAGAACCGCTGGCTCTCTTGTGGTCTTCCTTAGCTCCTTCTTTGTCAGCGCTATTATTCGTCTAGCATTCATCTCTAGACAGCCTCCTTGAGCTGTTTCCCAGTTAGATTCAGAAAGACTTCCTCAAGGTTCTTCGCCTTGTGTTTCTCTATTAGTTCTGCAGGAGAACCAAGCTCGATTAGATGTCCCTCGTCAATAATGGCAACTCTGTCACAGAGCTCCTGAGCTTCTTCCATGTAGTGCGTAGTTAGGATAACGGTCTTGCCCCGAGATTTCAGCTCGCGAATGAAGTCCCACACCGCTCGACGGGAATTCGGATCCATCCCCACCGTGGGTTCATCCAGCAATGCTATCTTCGGGTCGTTGACTAACGCCATTAGCATACTGATTCGACGAATCATTCCCCCGCTGTAATCCTTAGCACGTCTATTGATGTGGTCCTCCATGCCTATCTTCTCCACCATGGCCCTGACCCTTTCCTTGAGGACAGCTTCAGGCACGAGATGCATCTCACCCATCAGTGTGATGTTCTCTTGACCCGTGAGAAACCGATAGAAGGCTGGTTCCTGAGGGCAGACGCCGATTACTCCTCGGACGGCTTCTGGATCGAACTCAACATCATGACCATCGACCGTTGCCGATCCATCTGTGGGTTTCAGAAGAGTGTTCAGAGTATTCACTAGCGTGCTCTTGCCTGCACCATTTGGTCCGAGGACACCAAACAACTCACCCCAGCCGATATCTAGACTGAGATTCTCAATAGCTGTAACATCATCGAACCGTTTTGTTAGATTAGTTACTGTAATGGCAGATTCAGACATTGTTTTTCACGGGCTATCATCGTGCGTAGAGTGAATATAAGAAGTGGACAATCTTTGAACAGCATGGAAGTCTGTGTGGCAAACTTGACTGTCTAGTCTTGATGAGTGCCTAGGGGTGCGATTACCCTCATCGATTTCGCTCAAACCCGAGAAAGTGAAACGTGAGACCACTCACTCACGTGTCTGGTTGAAATGAAAGAAAAAGAGGATGGAGCTTAGCTCCATTCCTATCGTATGTTTCTGCGTTCGCATGTTGTCAATACCGAGCTCAGATGGGTCCTTCAGGCCCGAGCTCGAGCAATGTAACTTCCATGGCCGATTAGCCATGCAAGAATCGGATAGATTGCCCATCGTTCCATTGAACCTTTTGCCATTCCAAGAAATGTTTCAGTTGAACCAACTTCAAGCCCTAGGTACGGAAGGAAGACGATTGATGCGGTCAATGAAAGCAGTCCTAGAACCACCGAAACATGGGATATGGGTGCCCTTTGTATCTGATAGGAGGATATTGCTGCAAGAGCCCCAAACAGGATAGCGATTAGAGTGAAGATACTGTGCCATGGTTGCATGGTATAGGGAAATATCCCCACTCCTATCGCTCCAATCGCTGAAATGGTAAGAAGACCTGCATGAACTCTGCTCTTAATGGATTCCATCATAAGGACAACACCCAGAAACATGCAGAGTCCTAACAGAAAAACGGACACGTTGTAAATGAGCGCCGTAGGTCCAACTCCAAGATCACTCACATAATCTATCCTGCTATCATAGCCTGGATTCCATGACTCGGCAAGAAGAATGCCTAGCAGCCATTGAATACCACCCACATAGAGAAGAGTGCCGCCTAGCGTTGTCCTATCGAATCCCTTTGACTCGAAGCTTTTCGTCAGATTAGCTACTGTGATACCGGGTTGTAACATCGTGAATCACGATTACGAACTCGCATAGAATGAATATAAGAAGTGGACAATCTTTGAGCCATATCGTGGTTTGCATTGCAGACTCATCCGTGACATGAACACGTTCTTGTTGTACTCACGATCCTAGCGGACGCAATCTACATTGTTCTTGATTCGTCATCATGCCCTGCTGCCGGTGCGTACGTCGAGTACTGCATAGTAGTTCTCTTCCTGATTGGATACCAGGAAGATCTCTTCATTTCGATTGCGGCTGGAGCCATTGGCATCATGGTCTGGGTTCTGGCAATCGCGACTATCCATTCCGTATTGACGTCCAACTCAATATTCTGCTCGATCCAATTGTGCTTGCTGGCCTTCCGTCGGTGACCTATGTCTCCGTTCGATGGAACTATCGGCTCTCAAGCTCAAGAACATGAGTTGTCCGTTCTGTGGAGTGACGATAGACTGGTAGATTGTCTTGGGCCAAGAACTGCTCGGACCTGACTTCTTGCCTTGCAGACAGAGCTTTCAGTGTGGTGTCATGTGGGTCAGAGGGTTTCATGGTTGCAGGCTGGACGGTTCAGGGCAGCACGATGATTCCGTACCTGTGGCGGCTTGCTGACAGCGCGGTTCCTGTGACGGGCACAGTCACGATACGAATGCCAGCTACGAGCGGCTCATTTACAGGGCTGACAGAGGCCCAAGCGGCCTTGTCACCCGGTTCTAAGATAATCTGCTTGACACTTTCCTGCCTGACACATGCACACAGAGGAGCCTCTTGATGTCTAATTGAAGAGGCTATGCAGACCTCGCCGTTCCAGAGATGACCGTTCTTGCAGTCTTGCTATGCCTTCTGTGCCCACACATGTTCCGGGAAGACCGTCTAGACTGCATTTTGCACTCATAGGTTCAGGGCAAGATCCCCGACTTGTCTCGCCATCTCACAGCTGTTGCGCTTAAACGGAGATTCTAAAGGCCGAGAGGTTTGTTAGAATGTGCAAAGGGCTCTAGGTGAGATCTGTTGGTCAATGCGCCTCTTCGAATTGGAATTGCCAAGCTTGCTCAGAGCGGTGATGAGATCCTTGAAGGGCTGAACTCGGCACCTGATGCAATCGAGAAAGGTGGACTCAAGAAGATTCTTGAAACTGGTGGATGCGTTATTGCAGAGTCAAGGACTGCTGAGTTGACTGCCGAAGAAGCGAATCAATATGGTGCGTGGAATCGGCTGGGGCTCGCTTCTCGCCATCTAGCAGACATCGTGGCCGACCAAGTACGGCAGGGGATGTTCACAATCGGGCTACTTCCAAACTGCAATGGTCTGATGGGAATGCTGGCGGGATTCCAGAAATCAGGGCCGAGTGCGAGACCGCTCAGGGTTGGTCTCATATGGATGGATGCTCATGGCGATATCAATACACCAGACACCACCCTGAGTGGACTCCTTGCAGGGATGCCTGTGGCTATTGCAGCAGGGCTTTGCTTGGAACGACTGAGGGTGAAGTGCGGACTGAAGGTCGCGCTCCCCACTAGATACATCACAATGGTCGGAGTTCGGGACATAGATCCTCTTGAGCAAGAGATCATCGACAGGAGCGACATAGAGCATATTACGGTGGAGGATATTCGGAAACTGAGGCCCGTTATCGATCAGCAAATCGACCGCCTCGGTAAGATCACAGACACCATCTATATCCATGCTGACATCGATGTGCTTGACCCTAAGGAAATCCCGGGACATGGATTGCCGGCAGAGGGAGGACCTACCGTCGCACAGCTCGGCCCAGCTCTTGAGAGGATGTTCCGACATCCTAAGGTGGCAGGTCTAGGCATCGCTGGCTATCCTGTTCGGCGAGACCCTGACGGCATAACTCTGAACTCGGTCTTTGGGTTGATTAGGCACGCGGTTAAGGGAGTGACCGGCAGGGCTTAGCTAGACTCCACCTGTAGTTCATGCGAAGTTGTGGTCTCTGCAGACGTCCATTCAAGGATCATTCCAGATTTGATAATCGGTGTTGTCCAATTAGAATCACTAGCAGACCAATGATCGGAAGAGGCATGACCTGAGCCAAGATGTAAAGACTTTCTGATGTCCGTATGTAGTTCATCAAGTCATTGAACCCAAGCATCGAGAGAGCAATACCGGCAATCAGATACGACATGGAGGATACGACAACCAGTCCCATTCCCTCCACGATGTTGGTTATGTACGCTCCACTCTTGGTGTCTTCATACGTCGGATTGCCTGCTGCAATTCCTATTCCAACGAACGCACCACCTAGACAACTAATGAAAGATGTTGACAGTAGGAATAGGATTCGACTCAGATTGAGTCTTAGCACCACTGCATAGAGGACACTTGGAAGGAGGACAACTGGAACGATGAGAAGTATGCATTGAATGGCCTTTGCTTTCACATATCTCTGGACACCGTGTGGGGTGGCCTGAATTGTCCACAGCTGATCCTTTGACTCGAGAAACCCAACACCACCGAAGACTTGGACACCCAAGAAGCCGAGCATTAGCGACATCATTATGGCGACTGAGGTCAACTCGAATTCCCCTGCTCTGATGAAGACGAAGAAAGGGAGCAGCAAGGCAAGGGCCATCAGTAGGGCTAGGCGGGCTAGATTCTCTGCCTTTCGACCAAAGTCCTTGAGCCCGGTCACAATAAGAACGCCAAACGATCCACTTGAGATCCGGCGGACACCGCGTAGGACAATGTTCTCCCTGTGTATGGTCGTCACAGACTCAGTTCTTGCGCCTTCACCGATTATGAAGAAACGGTCGGCAGAATAGAGTCCTAGGAGGACAACAAAAATGCTGAAGCCTCCCAGAAGCAGAAGACTCAAAGATGGGCCAAGACCCAAAACCGCGACCAGACCTTCCATGGATGGACCAATCCCGTTGAATATTACTGCAATCTGTGTCACCAAATCTGCACCCCAAGTGAACGGGAACAGCAAGAAGACATCCAAGCCCAGAATCTCGGACATCATGGGAGCAAAGAGCTGTAGTCCCAAAAGAGGAAAGACTGCCACAGGACTCAGAACAAGCGCTAGCGCCTTGGCAAGGTCCTTTCCCCGAGATGATGCTCCCAGCTTTGACTGAATTGCTGTGCCTACAAGATTGGACAACCATATGGTGCTCACAGTGACCACAAAGACTGTGAAGTACATCAAGGCCAGTCCAACGGATGATACCGCCAACGCATGGGCGAAGGGTGCAACCAAGAGAGGAGCTAGATAGAGCACACAAAGCCCGTAGATAGCCAGCCTGCCTACGAATGTGCCAACCAGTATCTCACGGGTCTTGACTCGGTTACTGAGCAGAATCTCCCATTGTCCCACCTTCACTTCCTGCAAGGCGTTTGACAGGGATGGAATCAGGAGGATTAGCCAGATGAACATGATTCCGGCCCGCATCAGGCCAGGCATTACCATGGCAACGGCCAATCGAGGAATCTCAAGGACTTCTGTGAGAACGTAACCTATCAGAGTTGGAGCAATCAAGAGGGCCCATATGATTCCCAGAACAATGGAACCCGATACAACTATCCTCCTATGCGTCCTGATGCCGCTTGTCTGGACTTGGAATTCGGCCCTTGCAATATGAAACCAGTTTCCATCCAACGCGGTCACCTCCATGCCAACAGTGCTTCGCGATCTATCTTCCCGCCGACTATCTTCAAGTAGGCTTCCTCGAGACTCCGTACGTGAGCTGCTTCAACGACTGCATCTGGTGTTCCTACAGTCACAAGCTCGCCCTCATTGAGGATACCTATGGCATCGCACACATCCTGTGCAAAGCTCGTAATGTGAGTGCAGATGAAAAAGGTGGTATCGGTCTCTTCTGCGAGTGCAAGGATCAAGTCTTTCACCAGCACACTAGCGGAGGGATCAAGTTTTGAGGTCGGTTCATCCAGAAACACGACTCTGGGCTCGTGCAGCAGTGTTGAAGCGATGAGGACCTTTTGCTTCATCCCTGAAGAGTATGATTCCAGCAAGTTGTCTTGTCTGCCTTCAAGTCCCAGAATTGAGAGCAGAGCATCGATTCGCCTATGGAGAACATCCCCATGGAGATGATGGAGTGCTCCAACGAACTCAAGGAATTCAGCAGCAGAGAGTTTTGAGTAGAGTCCGGGGGTTTCTGGCAGGAGACCCGCTACTGCTTTTATTTCGTCCCTTTGAGAGATGATGTCATATCCGCAGACAGATGCGCTCCCTCTTGTTGGCTTCATCAGACCAGCGAGCATGCGTACTGTCGTGGTCTTGCCTGCTCCGTTCGGTCCAAGAAGCGCAAAGCGTGTCCCGACTGGAACACGAAGGTTCAGGCCACTCACAGCCTTCACTGAGCCGAAGGACTTTGTTAGTCCCTCGGTAATGATTGAGAGATTCTCAGTCTTCATGATTATTCACGTGAAAAGCCTCGAGGATTTACTATATAATGGACTGTGGGAAAAAGGTCCATAGCTACTGTCTGCTTCCTAACTCATGATGAGGAACAGAACTGCATGTTTTGAATCATGCTTCTCTCTGAAGAACTGAGTCACAAGTCTGTAGAACTGGGCAAGAGCCTCCCGACCCTTCTCAGTAGTCTTGAACACATAGACGCCAGCCTCCGGCTCGTCAACTTGTACAAGCAGACCAGCACCGAGGAGGAATTGCAGGTCCTCCTTGATCATCTGGGTCTTTAGTCCTGAGTGTCTCATTAGCCAGCTCTGAGTTCGTGGCCCCCATACACAGGCTTCGAGGAGCTCCACCCACCGCTCATACTTCGTTCTCCGTGAACTTGCGGTCCACTCGCGAAGATGAATGGTTGGCGGGATCATGAGGGCGGCCTCCCGTCATGGTTATTGGTTGGATTGGAGAGTTTCCGTTCTAGTTCTTGCCCCCAGGCAATGAAGCCTTGATAGAAGCGAAGCCATCGTCTAACCAAAAGCCGCCAATAGAAGAAGGTGAACCAACGAGCTGCCAGAATGACTAGTATGATAGTAAGAGCGCTTAGTGGAACAAGAAGAGGGCGTCCTCCTTGTATGGCAGATACCAATTCAGGAATCAAAAAGCCGATGATGAGAAATGCATACAGTACGCCCTGAGATATTACTTCAACAATGACCGTCTTTGTCAGATTTGCTAGATGCCTACGGAGTTTCTCAACTTCATTCTCTGACGGCGTGGCGTCTCGACCATCAGCAGGTCGGAGCACATCAAAGATGAGAAAGATATACGAGGCCAAACCCGTTGCTATGTCCTTTTCACCGAGTGAATCTTCAATCTCTTTGAGAGCTGCCCCAGCTTGCCGAAGAGTTCCGAATTTCTCTTTTGTAAATTTGTATATGAGCGGGGCAATGACAACGGGGATGATAATGATAATCATGGCGATTGAGAGGCCCCCGGGGGGAAGACCCATCATGGCAACGAGCAAGATGACCCATATCATGGGGATGTAAATCGCGAACACTGGGGAGAATACGTAAGCCATTAGGAAGCGATGGCTTCTGCGCATAACGCGCAAAATGCTTCTCTGATTGGCCAATAGATCAAGTTCGTCAGGGGTTCTAGACTCCAATTCCGTCACCAAGAGCCCAAGGCGGTCTCAAACGAAGCGTTCCTTCAGCCAGTCTATCATCGGTGTCCAGCTGCCTTTGGGAAACACGGCATGCTTCGCCCCGGGTTGTACATAAAACTGCTTGTCCTTGGAAGGAATCTCATTGTACAGTTCTCTGACCGACTCTACTGAGAACAACTCGTCCTGATCTCCAACACCGACGAACACTGGGATGTCGAGACTATGGCTGAATCTGATCCCGGCCAAGTTCACCAATCTGATGAAGCGCAAGGTGTAGTTGAATGTAAAGAGCGGGTCATCGAGCCCCGTCATTCCTTCGCGACGATACTTAATGACGGGCCTGCCCGGAGAGATGATCGAACTGAGCGCGATCTTTAGCTTTGTTGAGGAACTCAATTTGGGCATGAATCCGGGTCTGATGGTGCGAGCCCCCGACAGGAGGACGGCTCCATCAATCTTCTCTGGACACATGTCCATCACTATCCACGATGACAATACTCCAAGGCTATGACCTAAGGTGACGACTCGCGGATATGTTTCCTTCAAGAATGACAGAGCTTCACAGAGGTCCAGAGCGAATCGCTTCTTGCTCGGACAATCACCTCTATTTCCATCGGACAGTCCATGGCCGCGGAGATCCAGACCGAACGTTGGGAAGCCTGCCTTAGAAAGGGGTACTCCGATGAATTCGTAGGGTCCGCTATGAGCAGTAATCCCGTGAAAAATCAGGATAGCGGTATTCCCAGCATCTTCCGGTGAAGGCTCCCAAGCTCTAAGGAACAGAGTAATGCCATCTGACGTCGTGACTTCGCGGTGATTTCCGACGAAATCGCGCCTAAGTTCCGAAACCCGAAGACCCATGCTTATGCACAGCCAACGCTGCTGAAAGTATTCCAGTCCTAAAAAGTACTCGACAGGTGACACGATAGACCAAGTGTTAGTCTGTTCTGCGAATGTCTGGTGATGTATCTACTGTACCGGAAGAGACGGCCCTTTGAACTACCGAACTCTCCGTTTCGTGAAACAGACAAGGCCGCCAAGCTGGGCGACGCGTGTCCCGGCCTTTCCATCACTGCGCAGGACACGGATCTTCACTGATGCGTTCCTGGCAACATCCATCACCCGTTGGAGGCGAGCATCATTCTTTCGTGCAGCCCAGAATGCGTCGGTCATGAGCACGGATTCCGGATATTCGACAGCGGCTTCGCCGGCCTTGGAGAGATTCCTGAAATATCGGTCAATCTCTTCAAGCGAGAAGAGGACGGTCACCTGTCCGGTACTATCAGAGAGCCTAGCATCAAGCATTCGAACGAGGGCATCCGATTCCTGATCGGTGACATCGTTGGCGACCGACTGGAAGGCGTCCGTCTTGACTAGTGCTCCTGCGGCGTTGACTGTCATCGCATTGCCGGTAATACTTGCCATGCGAATAGATTGCAGGAGGTATCCGTGATGCTTGCGTATGTGGGCGATGAGACTCTCGGCAAGCCCGGCGTCGACCCCTGTGCTGGCTACCACAAGGCTGGCGAGACCAGTCGAAAGAATCTGTTTCACCTTGGCAATGATGGCATTGTAGAAGTTGTAGAGGACAGCCTGCTTGCTGCTATCGGAATCCACCGGGCGTTCGATTGAGCCGTGTTGTTTGATTGATTCACTGTAGACGATCCAAAGGGCCGCGCGATGGCTATCTAACCCCACCAGCGCAGCTACGGCATAGCCTCGTCGTCGACGCCCAAAGCCATGATTCGTACTTCGTCCGGGCATAGCACTCTCACGACCTCACCGGAGGGACCAGAGAAGACCTCACGTTCCCGACTTCCCGGACTGCCCCTTGACAATGGCTTTTACTCTACCGACCTGCCCGTTCTTGAGACGGACCTTTATGCCACGAGGATGAACGGGGGAGCTGGTAAGAATATCCCTGACTACACCCCGGGTCAACTTGCCTGTGGACTGGTCCTTCTTGAGAATCACATCGACCACCAGACCCGGGCGGATGTTCTCGCGACGTGTTCCAGCACCATCGGTTTCGGTGTTCATAGTGAACGACGCGAATCATGATGGTGTTAAATACGTGCTCTATGCCCCTTTCGTCGGTTCATATCATCGATTAGCATAGGCAGATAGGCTCTTTGGACCGACGGTTTACCCCACAGGCAACGGAAGCAGACGTAGTCTTGCTGAGGATTGAAAGAGGTTCCGCTCTCTTCTGTATCATTCAAATCAAGATTGCCCCAAGGGGTTGGATTGCCTGCTGGGCTCGGCACTGCCTACTCGGGAGCGCTACCGCAAGGAATCCGGAGAGGAGTCCTTTCATCGCAAAAACGCGAGTCTCGATATTACTGGAAAGCTAGGAATCCTTGGAAGCGCGTCCCCCTTAGGAACGCGGCCTAATGCTGTCTTCTCCTCAGAATAATAGCTACCACGACGACAGCTCCGGCAACAGCTGCGCCACCGACAGCGACAGGGACGATTGGCCAACTGCTGCTGTCAATCAGAGATATCTCTACGCTGCTATAGTGCGGATGGGGCGGACCGGTGTAGTTGAGTGTGGACACATAGTTGTAGAGAACACCTGTTGATTTCTGGTAAATCTCCAAGTACGTGGATATCGATTTCTTGCCAACGTCTGTAAAGTTGAAGCCTGCAAGGGTTGATGTATCTATGATATTATCCTCTGTCACCGACTGCTCTGATAACCAGAGACTGATGAGCAAGCTCCAGTTTCCTACTGGCAGCACTAACCACAGGTAAGCTGGATCTTCCGTTTCAGTACCGTTCTCACAATAGGTCGAGCAATTAGGGGTGGTAGGCAAATCACGGAGAGTCACAATAGTCTCCTGTATCTCAGGCAGTGACTCGACCACGACATAATAACGCTTCTCAATAGTCTCCGTGGAGTTGTCTGCTATGTTCAAACTAGAAACCACGTAGTCGACCCTCTGTCCTGCAGAGAATCCCCAATACAGTCCTTGATTGTTTGAGGCAGCGACTGGCGGGGCAAGTAGTGAGCCAACCATTACTGCCGCTATGACAGAGAGAATGAGATTACGCATCGCCGGGCTTCCCTCCATCGACAACGATGCCCCGTTGGATGGCAGGGTACTATCTGCTTTGATTTAATATAAGGATTGGCGGTAGACTCTTCGACATGACCACTTGCCGCGCAGACAAAGAAGCAGACATTGCCTACTATTCCTTTTCTGCTCATGTTGTCGATGCGACCTCCATAAGCCACCCTTCAGTTTCGACACGGCAATCTGTTTCATACTCACGTGTGCAGGGTAAGATGTCCGTCCAGCCCTCTATAGAAAGAACTAAGGAAGCCGCTATGGCGAATTTTGCTGAAGGCTCTGAAGGCAGAGTGTTTACTCCAGTGAGTACTCTTCACCCTTCTGAAGAATGACGACTTTGATGGATGACTTGCTCTCAACTTTCTGTTTGAACGCTTTAGGATCTGCAGACCTGAAGTGAATAGGAATGACCACTTTCGGGTTGACTGCAATGGCCGCCTCAGATGCCTCCTCGACGTCCATCGTATAGAAACCATCACATGGAATCAAAGCCACATCTATCTTGCCAGCCAGCTTCTCCAATTGCTTCATCTCCGGAATCAGGTCGGTGTCTCCAGCATGGTAGATTCTTTTCTCATTAATAGTAAGCACAAAGCCAGCCCCGAAGTCCTTGGGATGAAACAGTTCTCCTGAGGGCTTCTTTCTCGTTATGTTGTACGCCGGAACAGCCCTGATCAGGATTCCATTCCCCATCTTCATGATTTCTCCCGGTTGTAGAGGCCATACAGCGCCGAGCTTGCTCAGCTCCTTACGGCAAGCTTCAGGAGCAATGATTGGTGTCCCGCCTTTCCGAATCTTCTTCAACAGGTCGGGGTCGCAATGGTCCAGGTGGCTGTGTGTCACCAGTGTCAGGTCAGAAGGCCCGAAGTCTTCTTTGCGTAGACCGGTTTCTTTGGTGGACGGGTCGATGTAGATGTTCTGTGCGCCTATCTTGATTAGAACGCTTGCATGTCCCAGGTGCCGTATCGAGATACTCAACGAAGTCACCTAATGCACGCCACTCATACTGGTTCTTATGTCTGTGCCTATTCCGCTTCTGCGCGATATTAGCCTATTATAGAACGCAGTGCAGCTCGATAGTGATAGGTCCCGAAGCAGAAAATCGTTCGCTATGGGCCGTGATAATCGGTCGGTTTGGTCGAAGAAGCATTATAACTTTACTAGCTTCTCTATGAAAGAAGACTATGCAGGGGCAGATATGGAAGCAGTCACTCGTTGTAGGTTTGGTGACCGTTTCCGTTGCTGCGTTATTGTTCCTAATCGGCCTCCTCGCTTGGGAAAGCTACCTCGTAACGGTAGGGTATGAAATTCTGGCCGTCTCTTCCGCGATAATCTGCGGCGCGCTGGTCCTGTTGCACCAGCGAGGTGATAGACCTTCTGCACCAGTTCTTGTTGTGGTAGGATTCTTTTACTACGCGATTATCGAGCTCGAGGCTGCCATCGAGCATCTTCTGCTTCAATCATTGCCTTTTATTCAAGTGACATCGTCCGCAATCACTTCAGAGCTTCTGAAGACGTCTTGTTTCGGAGCAGTGTTCTTTCTTGCCCTAATCTTGCACGAAAGAGGACAGGTCCCAACTGGCAGGAGAGGAATCGAGTTGCTCTCGCTTCTCTTGGTAGTGCCGTTACTACTGACTGCTACACTGCGGCTCTTGATATTCCCAAGCCTCTCTACAGAAGCCATTGTCACGATTGGATTCTGGCTTGGCGCCGCATCAATCGTTCTTCTGCTTGGAGTGTACTGGACCATCGTTCAAGTCGGACCGCTCTTCCCGTTTTCTGGTCGGGTAAGAATGCCTCTGGCGTGCATCGTTTTGGCGCTGTCGCCCGTGCCCTCCATGATTGGACTGTTCTATCCGGGTCCGATTTGGGCTCTGACCATGATATTGCAGTTGGTTGCGTTTGTTCAGATCTATCTGTCTCTAGCGCCAACGTTCCTAGCCAAGTTCGGCACTCGTAGACAGCCGGCCTTCATCTTTGACTTGTACATCATACTGCTGATGCCTATTCCCTTCCTTGTTGCTCTCCTAGCAGAATCAATCGCGCCCGGGGTTGTTTACATTAACGAGGGAGCCTATACCCTTTCGAGAATAGGTTCCATGTGCGTGTCGGGTGCATTTGCAATAATGATTTTCACTTCCGCAAGGAGGACTGACAGGAGGTATCAGTTTCCCATAGCGCTCATCTTCCTATTCCTGACAATGACGGGTCTACGCGACGCGGCGTTGAGCCAGCTCATTCCCTATTCCCGAGGCTTCCCTGCGATGTTGGTCACCTCGTTGTCGATACTTGCTCTTGTTCAATCCATAAGATGGTTCGATGACCGCCCGTCAAGAGACAACGCGCAGTCACAGAAAAGAAGGATTTGGCTGATTTTTGGTGGAGGAATCTGTCTCTTGGCGACGGGGGAAATCATTCGAGCTGTCGCAGTAGGCTCCAATCCCTCCCTCCAAGATCTTCCCATAGGTGGTGGTATTGAGCTCGCCTTGAACGCCATCACCTTCGGGGAGTTTCTCTATCTTGCATTTCTCTTGGCTGCAGCGAACCATGGACAGATGACGGTTGAATCGCTTTCGGTCGGATTCCTGAGCCTTTGGATTATCCAGAATGTGTTGAGATCGATATTCCTCCAGTGGACAGTCGGATGGTGGGCCGGAGAGATTCTGCTACTGCTCGGTCTTCTGGCGGGACCCGCCATTATGGGTTATCTCTACATGGGGGCATTCGTTCGTGCCGAGGAATCGGGTAGACGTGCCCGTGTCTACGGGGATGTCCTTGCACATGACATGTCGAATTACCACCAGGCCATTCTTTCAGCCGTTGAGATTGCACGCCTCCAGATTGCACCAGAAGAGATGCGCATGAGGGCACTAGATGAAGCTTACAAAGTCCTCGCAGACGCGGATCATCTTGCCAAGAATGTCCGAAGGCTATCCCAAGTGGAATCTCAGGAGGCAGGAGATCTCCAACCAACGGACATCGTCGAATGTATTACGGAATCATTCGACCGCCTGACGAAAGCGATTCGTTCTCAAGATATGACACTTAATCTGAACAAGGCCGAGGGCGAGTGCTTCATCCTTGCAAACGACCTGCTTCACGACGTATTCATGAACCTCTTCAGGAATGTTGTTGAACACTCTGTCGGGCCAAGGATTGATGTCTTGGTATCACCCATTGAAAGGAACAAGAAGAGTTACTGGGAAGTGCGTGTCGTCGACTACGGGCCAGGTATTCCCTACGACCGTCGAGAGTCGCTGTTTGACCGTTACATGAGGGGGGCTAAAGGATCAGGTCTTGGACTCTCGGTTGTCAAAGCCCTCACTGAGTTCTTTGGTGGTAGCGTAGGCATCGAGGACAGAGTTGAAGGCGATTTCTCCAAGGGCACAGCTTTTGTCCTAGTGTTTCCTGCACTCATTCAGCCGCCGAAGGACATCCGGGAGCCGGCCCTAGGGGAGCCAAAGTCCTAGGCGTCGATAGACGTAGCCAAGCATATTGACTGTCGTTCAGTCCGCATGAGCTTAGTCTTTTGGGAGTTCGAGAATGCGAAAGTACACTGATTGAGCGGATGGGAAAGCGGGGCGACGATGTAACGAGCGGCCAAAACAGCTGACGCGAGAGGCACATCTTCGCTCCTCGATTGTTTGGGGATTGCTCTTCGCCACCGCAATCCCTTCCAGAACAAGCGAAGCATGTGTATCGAGAATATCTGGAAAAACGATACCGGTATCAACGCCAATAGCAGGAATGACGTGGCTAGTCCCGAATACGACGGCACAAGAAGAGGCAAAGCTGCTCGAATCACCATGCATTGCATAACGATGAAACCACAGAGATAACTAAGCGCGGTGTCTGCACTCTGACACTCAGGTGAACAATACTGTCCAGATTTGGCTGAAACCCAGTGACTGCTCTGTGCGGCCCCACACCACCCGCATCGCACGACCTTTGAGGAATCAACAGCTACGTAGACTCGTTCCGAGCCCCGCTTTCTGTCCATATTCTCCCCCAGTGAATACTAGTCTGGAAAGGATAAAGGGTTTTGCAGAATCACTTAGCTTGAGGCATGAAATCAATCAGCGTGTACGGGAGAGACAGTCGATTCAAGTTCCATTTGGCATCAGACTAGTGCGTAAGGGGCGAAACTCGTAGCGTAGAGCTATTCAGTGGAATGGATAATACACGGAACTCTCCGACGCCCCTGGCGGATGGTGAGATGAATGAACCCTGTCGTGGCAGCGGTAGATCTCCGGGTCGAGCGGACTGAGGCAGTTCAGAAGGCCTGTAAACTCATAGGCGGCATCGATGACATCGATGTTCCTGACAGAGAACTTGTCGTCAAGGTTGGAGTCTATACCCCTGCGAAAGACGGGTACTCCACCGTTGATACTGTTTCTGGAATCCTCCACAGCTTCCGACGTTCACCCAAGAGGTACATTGTTGAGAGCGACAACTACCAAGGCGGTGGAATGGAGAGACTTCAGATATGGAGGCAGTTGTTCTTGGACAGCGTCGTTCCGGTCAATCTATCACAAGACACTGATACCGCAACAATCCGCATACCGAATCCCATCAGAGAAGTCACTGTTAATGTATCTAGACTCATCTTGAAACCGAAGGTCTTTGTGGATACCCATGTGATGAGAACGTATGAGAGGGGCAACATTCTGAAGAACCTATTCGGTCTCACACCGACGAACAAGAAGGTTCAGTACCACAAGAGCGAGATTTTCTACTCTCTTCTAACCACGCTCTACGAAGCAATCGGTGGCATAGACCTTGCTGTCCTCGATGCAACCTACTTCACACACTCTCTCAAAGAAAAGAGCGTCACCGTTCAGACAGACGTACTGCTGGTGGGCAGGGACGCAGTGGCTGTGGAGACATTGGGACTTCATCTGGCTGGCATAGATGTCAGGAAGAATGACCTGATTAGGTCTTTCGTTGGGAAGGGTCTGGGAGTCGGGGACTTGCACAGCATTGATGCCGTTGGTATGTCGATAGAGGATCTCGAAGCTGGATTCACAGAGGCTCGAAAGGAGTGTATGAGCAAGATCCCAGATGCATGGTCACCCTCAAAAGCCATCGACGACCTAATTGTCAGCGGCTTCTTCAAATCGTCAAAGAAGAGGACCATCGATGAGATTGTCACTGCGCTTGTGAAGAAAGACGCCAGAACGCGCGGCCGAGAGAAGATGATTTATGCCAATGTAAAACGTAGAGTGGAGAAAGGCAAACTTCTCAGCAAGAAAGTCGATGAGGAGACGGTTTTCTGGACATGACCGCTGTGAACGTCTGGTTCAGGGGTTTGACCAGCCACTGCAGGAATCCGGGATAGATATACATGCGCAGCATACAGGTTGAGATATGTGCCAGATTCGCCACAAAGATCCGCTAAGTCAAGATTGCGGGTCGCAGCCGTTGCAGACGTCCACAGCCCGAGGTACTTGGCAGAGTTCCGAGAATCCTTGTCGAAGTGTGATGCACCAGACCTCCTGCTACTTGCAGGAGATATGATAGACTCAGGAAAGGTTTCCGAATACGGGAACATCATAGATGCCATCGACTCGCACTTTGGCAGTCGGATTCCGATTGTCGCATGCTTTGGGAATGATGAGAACGAAGAAGTCAGGCCGGACATCCTTCGCTTTCTTGGGGACAGAGTGACATTTCTCGATGAGCAGGCTTTCAGAGTCGATTTGAAGGTGGCAACGGTAGGGATTGTAGGAGCACCAACTCTAATCGGTAGTGACGAACGACCAAGAAGCCGAGGCGTTCGCGCCATTGGTAAGGTCTTCGAGAAACGCATTGAGAATCTGTCAAGACTTCTCACCGAGGCGGCCAAGACTTGTATATACACGATTCTGCTGATGCACTACTGTCCCCTTCTTGAAACTGAAAACGGGACTCATCCTGACGCGTTCTCGTGGTGGGTGTCAAAGGCCGTGCAGAATGCTGAGCCAGACGTGATAGTCTACGGGCATGTCCATGTTTCTGCCAGACCCGCCACTAGGATTGGCCAGATAAGAGCCGTCAACGTCGCGCTCCCGGCTGTGGGCAGGATGACAGAGTTACAGCTCTAGGGCCTTTCCCGACAATGGCAGTGTGTCTATTCAACGCCGAGCCAGTCAGGTGAGAACCGCAGTCCACAGGCAGCAGGCGATCCATGACCGTACCTCTTGCCTGTATCCAACTGAGCGCGGGCGCCCGCAATTATCTGGTTCAGAGTCGTGGGATTCACTCGAATCCCCACATTCTTGCCTTCAAGAGTGTACATCTCTTCGTTGGGAACCTCTGAAGCGATCTTCACTACGAGACTCTCCAACCACTCAATCCTGACATGGTGCTGGCGACCATAGGCGACGTGGTCGAAATCCCGCGGCTGATTGCACTTGTATCTCCTCGTGCCGGTCCCGTATCTATAATAGCTGTCCAGCAGGCCAAGCAAACTCTCAACCATGGTTTCGAGGGCATGTTCATCACCAATCAATAGAACCTCCTTCTTCCACTCCCCTCTGCGCTCGTCCCTTATTCTCCAGAGATAGAAGTTTAGGTCGAGGATTTCCTTCCTCTCTCTGAGATACGTCATGGACAAACCTCAACTATCATGCTTGACACACTCTCCTCGACAGCGTCACTGCGAGCAATCTGAGTAGAAGTCCTGCTATCGCTGATATATGGATTTCCAAGACAACTGAAGAGTTGGCAATCCTAAGATTTCTTCCTGATGACACGGGCAAGCTCGTAGCTCACTCACAGTAACCTTATTGCCCGGAAAAAGCTCTGGCATTCGAATTAGATGTCAGAATCCAACAGCCGACAACGAATCATCTACGGAATCCTGATGCTTTTCCTATTGTTCATGGCCATTCACGTCGCTTTCATTCTATCCGGCCTAATATGGGTCGAGCTGACTCAAGGACAGATTATCTTCTGGCTGACTTTAGACACATTGGGAGGTTCGGTCGCTGCTGGAGTCCTATTCATCTACTCGCTTGAGCGATACAAGCAGGAGCACCTCTTCAGAGACCTCTTGTTCGTCATGTTATCCATAGATGCAATCATCGCAGCCGGGTTCTACCTCATTACAAGTCCAGCATTTGCTGGTTTGTCACCATTCGTTGATCGGAATAGGAATAGGGTCATGCTTCTGTTCCTGGGTTTAATCGTGGGGATTTCCCCCCTGCTTGGTTCACTGGCCGGTGAATCACCAGTAGGGAGAAGCGAGAAAATACGGGTCTTGTTTGCGAATGCAGTGGTTGGTCCCATCCTCGCATCGATTGCAGTCTTCAGCCCGGTTCAGTTCATCACGGTGGCGTCGTCTGAGCTAGGCCCCTTTGAGTTCACACCAGACGGACTCGCTCTTTTCTTGTCTGTTCTTGTCGTCCTAGTTCTATCCATGGTGAAGTCCTTCAGAGTTTGGCAGACACACCGGGTGATTTCCTGTCTTGCACTGGGGCTAATGATGATCCTCTTTATCACCTCGGGCCTACTTGCGTCAATGCTCACAAACCCATCCACTGTACTCGAGGTTGAATGGCACTTCGCCTATTTCGCAGGGTTCGCATTAATCAGTCTGGCAACCGTAATGGATGTCGTCATTGACCCATTCAGAGCTCTGAAGACGCTCCTAGATAACAGAACCAGTGAGCTGGACGAGTCAAGAAGAGAGAGTGAGTACTACCTCAGCATATGGAGTCACAAGGTCGGCAACCTGCTTCAAGAGCTCTCTACGTACCTTGAGCTCCTCACACTTGCGCCCAATCCAGAGGAAATAGCAAGACTGAGAGAATCGGCCGTTGCCCTTGTCTATGATGTTCAGGCAATCAACAGGCAAGTGCACGTCTTGACTCGCATCAAGGAGAGAAAATCAAAGGATCTAGTGTCTGTGGATATCAACGCAGCATTCAGTGTTGCCATCCAAGACGTGAGAAGCCGCCTCGGATCAAGAGCACCCGAAATAACAGTGTCAGAGCTCGACGGCGACGACTCCGTGCTGGGTGATGACCTGATGGGCACCGTTCCCTTCAACATCATTATGTATATCGCCCGAGCCCAAGAGACCGCGAAACCCAAAATCAGCGTCAGGCTTACGGAGACTGGCTCTTTCATAACGGCCCACATAGAGTTCGAAGGCAGGCCTCTGTCAAGTGACATTCGTGCTTCACTTGTCGATACATTGGATCCATCAAGAACAACAATGGGTCTTGATATCTACTCCACGAAACTCCTGCTGAAGACCTATGGGGGCAGTCTCGAGTACAAGGACACACCAACTGGTGGTCGGTTCGAGATTCTGGTCAGGAAAGCCCAGAGGCATCAAGTGGCACAAAGGTGACTGTCAGAGTAATGGCTGATGAATCATTCTACAGGATTCTCTTTGTTGTGCTGTATGCGCTATTCGCGAGTGTGAGAGTGTACTATCGGTTCGTGAAATTGAAACGTACAGGACCTGAGAAAGCTGCCAAGGAACGAAGACCCTTCGGAAAGGCAGAGGCAGTCATCAGCATCGCCATTGTCGGATACTTTGGCTCCATAATCCTGTACATGCTCAATCTCTCATTGTTTGCGTGGACACAGATACCCGACTATCCGGAGTTCGGACGATGGTTCGGTGTCTTCGTGGCACTGACGAACATACCTCTGCTGGCTTGGATTCATCGAACACTTGGCCGACAGTACTCACCATGTCTGCAGATAAGGGAGAGCCACTCTCTGATTATGGTTGGGCCATACGCGAGAGTCCGCCACCCAATGTACACAGTCTTGACCGGCTTCTCATTGGGGATGGCTTTGGTGACTGCCAACTCCCTCGTGATTTGTTTCGCGATACTCCTCATCATTCCGTTTCCATTCGTAGCGAGAAAAGAAGAACAGATGCTGCTCGAGACATTCGGTGACAAGTATCGAGAGTACATGGAGCAGACTGGCCGATTCTTTCCAAGAATTTCTAGAAAGAGGGAAGCCAATCCAAGCAATGATTCAGAACTGCGAACGGACAACTGACACTCTCTTCTCTGAGTATTCGACCATCATTCAAGTCCTCAACCCCGGAGACGGTCGACTTCTTCGCCCGAGAGCTTCAACCTGAATACGTGTTGAAACTTGTTGAGCTTGGGCTGAATCACTAGGCGACAGTAAGCCTGATCCGGGTTCCTGCGGTAGTAGTTCTGGTGATAGTCCTCTGCCCGGTAGAACTTGTCGAATGGTTTGACCTCTGTCACGATCGGATCCTTCCAGACTCGGCTGGCTT
>PRDJ01000068.1 GCA_003345555.1 Candidatus Thorarchaeota archaeon | reverse complement strand
CCTGCAGTCTGAGTATGGAAGCGCATCCATAGAGACCTCTGGTCTTTCGCCTTGAATCGATCCTTCATTTCCCGAGCCCATATCCTGCGGGCTGCTCTGTACTTCGCGACCTCCTCGAAGATATCATTGTGAGCATTGAAAAAGAATGAAAGTCTGGGTGCGAATGTATCAACATCCAACCCGGCTTCGATTCCCGCCTGCACGTAGGCCATGCCGTTGATGAGTGTGAAAGCCAATTCCTGTGCGGCTGTGGAACCTGCTTCTCGGATATGGTAGCCGCTAATGGATATCGTGTTCCACCGGGGGATGTTCTCCGCGGCGTAGCCCATGATATCAGTGATGATCCTAAGCGAAGGTTTCGGAGGATAGATCCAAGATTTCTGTGCCATGTACTCTTTCAGAATGTCGTTCTGAATTGTTCCTCCGATTTCCTTCGACGAAACTCCATGTTTCTGAGCATTGACCATGTACATTGCCAGAAGTACGGATGCCGGCGCGTTGATTGTCATGGATGTGGTGACCTCAGCAAGCGGGATGCCATCAAAAAGGATCTCCATGTCCTTGAGCGTGTCAACGGCCACACCGAGCTTCCCAACTTCGCCAAGCGCCATTGGGTGGTCTGAGTCTCGCCCAAATAGTGTGGGTAAGTGGAAAGCAACACTCAGACCAGTCTGTCCGTTGGCTAGCAGGAACTTGAAACGTGCATTGGACTCCTCAGCGCTACCCATGCCAGCGAACTGCCGCATGGTCCAGAAACGTCCCCGATACATTGTGGGCTGGACACCACGAGTATATGGATACTCACTTGGAAAGCCCAAGTCTTTCATGTAGTCGAAGTTCGGTATGTCCAGAGGCGTGTAGATTCTTCGGACCACTC
The DNA here is from genome assembly GCA_003345555.1 of Candidatus Thorarchaeota archaeon. Classification (GTDB taxonomy): domain Archaea; phylum Asgardarchaeota; class Thorarchaeia; order Thorarchaeales; family Thorarchaeaceae; genus OWC5. Next base: position 34,515 of record PRDJ01000068.1, on the reverse strand, counting down.
GGCCGGATGTTGTAGTGAACGAATCCCTCATCTCAGGATTCTTCTTCACGTGGTCTGCGACCGTTGTGGCCTCCCACTGTTCTTTGGCGGCTTTGATGTCACCTGAACCTGTGGGACGTGTCTTTGTCGCGCGTTTGGGCTTGGCTTTCTCAACAACCATTCAGAACCACTCCTCGCGAGGCAGATAGATGAAGCTCCTTAGGCTGTCGATATTAACTGTTCGTTTCTGCGCTACCGGGAACATCGGCCTGAGAGCCTAGAATTCGAAACCTCTTCTCGCGAGAAGCTTCTCGGTGGAGTAGTAGTGCTTGATTTCCTTCATCTCTGTGACTAGGTCTGCAGCCTCGATAATCTCTGGACGGGCATATCGTCCCGTCATTATGACCTCGACATCATCGGGTTTCATTCTGATGAGATCCAGCTGATCCTCAAGACTAATCAGTCTCCACTCTACTGCAACGTTTATCTCATCAAGAATTAAGACATCGCACTTATGACCCTGGAGAGCTTCCTGAGCCAATCTAAGACCCTCCTGAGCCATCTTAATATCGATTGGGTCAGGATTCTCTTTGTCAACGAAACTTGACCTTCCGACAGGGATGATGGTGAAGTTCGGAACCCTCTGAATGCTGCTGAACTCTCCGTAGTTCACTTCAGTGCCGGCGCCGCGTTCTGCAACCTTAGCCTTCATGAAGCATATCATCAGAACCCTGAGACCGTGCCCTGCAGCACGGAGACCAGCTCCGAGAGCGCAGGTGGTCTTCCCTTTTCCGTTGCCTGTGTATACCTGAACCTTGCCAGCTATCTTTGGCCGTCTCAATGTCGACTCGCCGGTCCCTTTAGCTGCTTTACGACTTGCACAACACGTTGCCCAACCAGAGCACTGCCTGCTATCGCAAGCTGGTCTTCCTTGGATACCCTCCATTTGCCGTCATCGGTCTGCATTGCACCAGATCCGAATGTGCCGTCCTTCGTGGGCACGCCAATAGACCCCACAACAATCATACCATGTGCAAGTGCATACCTATTGAGCAGATCAACCACTGCCTCTTGTCCTCCGTAGCGGAGCCCGGCGTACGTAATGACAGCAAACACCTTGTCCTTCAGCTGGTTATCCTGCATCTTCAGTGGTCTTGTGCGATCCATGAAGTCCTTCAGAACTCCCGGGACGGACGTGAAATACGATGGAGCTGCGATAATGATGCCATCGGCCCGTCGTAGCTTCTCCTCAATCTTGGGCATGTCATCCTTTTCGCTCTCAGGACACGGTTTCTTCCTTACGCAGGCATCACACCCGGTGCATCTACGGATTTGAAGTCCAGACAAATCGAGCAGCTCCGTGGTTCCCTCGGTACTAGTCGCTGCTAGGAGACTGGCGGCAGCTTCGAGCGCCTTGGTCAACAGGAAACGGGTGCTTGATTTCTCTCCTCTGGGAGAACCGGATATACCTAGCACCAACATGAATAATCCCTCGTTTCAGACGAGAGCCCCACGATGGCTTGGAGTACTTCTGTATTTCGCCAAGCCGAGGACGCCACGAGGCTATGGGTCTTCAGGTCTTCCGCCGCCCGCGCATTTTCTTGGGTGCCCTTGGTTCTTCATGCACAAGTGCCTCCAGCGACTGAGCAACCTCGCTCACTGCCTTGATTGCGCTAAGCCTGCCTTCGTCTCTATAGGAGGCGGCCACTACTGTGTACGAGCGGACTCTAGTCAAGAAGACCTCGTGTCCCTCTATCGCAATCCCGGTGGGAACAACATCCACCCCCGGCTTGACTATGCCCCGAGAAATCTCCGACCTGATTACGGTCACATGGCTCTCAGGTACAGTGCCGTGAATCAAGTTACCCGCCGCGTCAAACACTCCAACGTAGGCCACAGTCTGCGCTTCAAGATTCGCATCAACTAGTGATCCGATAGCCTCCGCGAGCTCTTCAGACGGACTCCCGATTTCCATACTCACGTAGCTGCCAACGAGACTCTCCATATCAGCAATCTGGCTCATATCACCCGACCAAGAAGCCATTATTCCACTATATGCTGTGGATATTGCCCTTCCAAGTGACATCATGCGTTTCTTGAGATGAGGATTCTCCTCGTCGGACGTAGTCAAGACGACAACTGCAAAGGAGTTGAAGAACATGTATGCCCAGCGGTTGTCTTCTTGATTCTGAGTGTATAACTCTCCGAGCGCGGTACTGCTGTTGGAGCTAAACAGCATAACGCAGGCAAGGGCATGAGGTGGAATGGTGCGATTTGATGAAGCGGCATCTTCATCGTATATCTTGGCGTACAACAGATCTCCATCGTTCCTTACTATGAATACCCTCCGAATCATGTCTGCACGTCAGCTCCTGAGAGCGGCACGTTCCCGGACCCTCAACATAAGCATTCTTGGTTCGTCTGCTTCAATTACGACACTGCCTTTTTATCAGACGGCTAACTGAACAGAGTTGAGTGCAACGGTATGTCCACGAAGAAAAGCGACCTGATGAAGCGGACCCGATACGACATCTTCGCAGAGATAATCAGAGTAATATATGTATACGGCTATTGTCCGCTAACGCGTGCCGCTAGATCGACGAACATGCCTGTGGATCGTGCGAAGGAGGCAATAGACTACCTCTGCGAAAGGGGTCTTCTTGAGACAGAGGACGATGAAGGAAAGCGAGTCTACAAGGTCACCGTCAGGGGAAACCAATACCTAGAGCTATACAAGCGGATGGCAGGACTAGTTGGAATACCGGTTCCGGAGCCAATAATGGGAATGTAGCACAGTAACATTTTGTGACCCTTTGGCGTGGCTCCACTTTATAATAGAACGAAACGCAGCAAGACATGAAATTGTGAGGTGAAGAACGAATGGCAGAGACTCTGACATTCAAGAACCGCGATAACGTTGAACTCGGCACAGTACACGGCGACATTGAAATCCGTGATTGCAGGTCCATAACTCCTCAGCAGGGTACCGAGATTGTAGTTCAAGGAATAGTCAGGATCAAAGGTGACTGTCTAGTCCAGGGCTCACTCAGAGCTCGTGCCTTAGAAGCAAAGAGCTGTGAACCTCTCGAGATTGGGGGCGATCTCACAGTTGAGACATTCCTCACAGTCGAGAGAGGAGGAATTGATGTCAAGGGAACAGCTAGGGCTAGGCAAGTGAATGTCGATGGCGAAATGAGAGTAGATGGCGACTTTGAGTGTTCTGCTGCCAAGACCGGTGGCTCGATTCGGGTGGGTGGCAGTGCGAAAGCCGTGAGATTGTCGGCTGGCGGAACAATCGTCATAGGAAAGGACGCTGAGGTGGAACGACTCCAAGCGGGCGGATCCATAAGCGTGCACGGAAGAATCGAGGCTCAGGAATTCGAAGTCGGCGGTAGCGGCAAGTGTAATTACGGCCGGATAGGGAAGGTAAGCATTGGGGGCTCCTTCAAAGCTGAGGGTGCGGTGGAGATAGAGAGTATTGAGGTTGGCGGGACCGCTGTCGTGGGCCCGGGCTCAAAGGTAGCCTCAATTGATGTCGGTGGTTCGTTCAAGTCAACGGGAGACCTGGATTTCGGTGATATCGATGTCGGAGGAGCTGTGAAGATCGAAGGGTCAGGAAAAGGAACCTCAATCGATGTAGGCGGCTCTCTACAAGTCGAAAAGTCGTTGAGTCTGGAAGACATACTTGATGTTGGTGGTGCGGTCACCGTTGGAGAGAACCTTGAAAGCTCAAGAATCGATATCGGAGGCAGTCTCAGCGTGTACAATCGAATCAATGCTGACAGGGTCGAGGTTGGTGGAAGAATCACGATGAAGTATGCAAAGGTCACGGGCAGCTTCCGGATTGGCAAGAGGGGGGAAGTTCAGGGCTTCGTCGAGGCCAAGAGCATTCTCGTCGGGGAACGTGCACGAGCCGATAGTCTCTACGGCGACGAGATTCGGGTTGAGGAACGAGGAAGAGTGAAGGACATATACGGTCGGAGTATCTACCTAGAAAGAGAAGCCACCGTCGAGGGAGAGGTTCTCTACACAGAAAGATATCAAGCTGAGGACCACGTCGTCCTGAGAACTGAGCCGAGAAAAGTAGATGCTCTTCCGTCGGTTGACCAACTCCTGCATACCGAGTAGGCGCCCCCGTTTCGGGACAGACCTATCTACAACTGTGATGAGGGATTCACGAGGCTTCAATGAGATCTCAGCAGCAGAATACGCCGATCACACTCTGGAGTATATGGGCGGCCATCAAAACCGCCTAGCTGATCTTCGATGGCAAGGCCAGCCATTCTGATGAGAAGGTCAGCCTCTCTGTTGAATATGACCGCTGCTCCTGATGTGACCTCTATCTCTCGCTTGTCTTCGCTGTAACCCTCGGATGCATGAATGACCGTGTATTTCAGATCCACTCTCATGATCTGACGAACCATGTCAGTATGAATTACCCCAGACCGAATCACAGTCCTGCCATCCGGAAGAGTGGCTTTGGGTTCTTCGAACTTCAGATCTTCGGGCAACAAGGCACCGACATGCAAATCAAGGATGAACAAGCCATCCGAAGCCAGATGTTTTCTGACGCATTTGAGCGTTGATAGCTGTTTGTCAGTGCTCATCGCATGTGCGAAGGATCCTGGAATGATTATGAGGCGGTACTTGCGACCGATGCTGAAATCTGACATATCGGCTTCAACTATATTCACGCGGTCGGCAGCGTCCTTCGGAAGGCGCGGCAGTCTTCTTCTCATCTCTGTGAGCATCGATGGCGACTTCTCAAGGGCAGTTACCCTAAACCCTTCCTGAGCCAATGGAAATGCGACTCTCCCAGATCCTGCAGCAATATCAAGCACCGGTGAGCCTTGTTTCTTTGCGTACCGAACGTAGAACGGTATGTCTGTGTTGTTGGCAAAAAGGTCAAAGAACTCCGCAATACCCTCGTAACCGGGAACAAGTTCCTGCTCATCTCGCAGCTCTCTGCTCAAATGGGAACACCCAACGACTCGCAATGACTCGGACGGGAAATACCTGTCGAAAGCATGGGGATAGTTTCGTTGCGATGATTCTGGTTGCCCTTATATTATGAAGAGAGGACTAATCTTCGACACGGGTTTGGATCACTTGTGTCAAGCCTCGAAATCCGACATCTGCTCCGCCGGTGGAAACCTCCCTCCTCCACCGGCAACTCATTCTCGTCTGCCTCTTCCCGTGGGTCGCTTCTGGGCACCGGTTCAGACTGTCTCGACCTCGAAGAGACTAAGGAAGCCGGGCGGCTCTTCGCCTTGGTCTATCGCCTGAACTTTGAACCTCTCTCCACACTCGAGCCTGATCTCGGTTGCTGCAAGTGCGCCAGCGAGTTGCTTCCTCATCCCGGATTGACTGCCCTTCCACAAGTAGACACTGTGAGTTGAGTTGTCCACAACGCAAAAGACCTTTGTAGACTGGAGGCTCTCTTTCTTTACCTCTACGGCAGGATGTGTTCCGTCTTCAAGAAGCTCGAAACCTCTGGCCATAAGACAGCTATGCCTCCGTCCCTTCTTAAGCTGGTGCTGTATGCACGGACAGCTACACTCTTTCCAGCTGTGCCCTAACCGTACCGCCACAATAGTTGCATTTAGCTTCAAGGGGACCGACCCAGTCTATGCCCTCAGAAGCAATCGCAGCGCCGCATTTCGAGCATCGCTCGGGTAGTCGGACTGTCCTTATTTCTGTCCCGTCGGGCCGAGTAGCACCCCGATATTGCTCTGGAATCGCAAGCCGCGGCACATCGACGACAATACCTCTGGCCGCCTGAGATCCCGCTTTGCATATAGTCACGAAGATTATGACGAAAATGACCACCATAAAAATCGGCACGATTATGAAAAAGGTGTTAAACAATCCGAATAAGCCAAATGGGTCAAAGATAGTGAACTGCATAACCAATCCTCTTGTTCTAGCTTGGCTTGCTTACAAGAAAGTAAGGTCGGACCTTTATTACCTTTATCGATGCAGAGCAATCGCTGACAGTCATACTACTCATTACTGTCGCTAGCCGGCCCACGACCAGATGGCAATTGCAGGGCAGAATGCCACTGTTCCGGGACCTCGAAGTTCGGAACGTATAAGTATTCCTTCTCGCGTCAACCAAAGACACTAACCTCCTTGGAGGAAACAAGTTAGATGCAGATACCAGCATTCCTTCTCAGGAAGCTATACATCAAAGGGAGCCTCAAGAACGTCGGTGATGGTTTCGATTTCAAGATTAAGAACACCCTCTCACCAGGTACGGCCATCGGTATGTCGCCCATCAGGGTAGATAATGTAGAGTACTCACTGGCTGACACGTTGATAGCCTCAGAAGCCATGAAGATCAAGGCTTCTGATATTACTGAGAGCAAGGGCTTTCCAATCAAGGTCGGCGTAGAGATTACAATCCACTGTAAGGGTAACCCTCTAGCTAAAGCCGAACACAAGATTGACATCGCCATCAAGACGAAAGAGGCTGGAAACCTCGCATTTGACGTCAAAGACACACCAATCTAGTTTAACGTGGTGACAGGAGGTCTGCACGACCTTCTGCACACATCTTTGAGATTCTTGCGACGGACTCAAGACATACAGACGGTATGCCAGGAGCATTCGCTTTGGTTTTCCAATGCCATCAACGGCACAACACTGGACAGTAGGACAGCTACCCTGTTCTGCGTGAACGCAACAAGACCAAGACGACTATGATTATGACTATGCCCGCGGCACCCGCAAGCAGTATCAGCTCCACCTGTATGCCCGGGACTTGACTCGTTGTGGTCGTGGTCGTCGTAGTTGTCGTGATGCTGCCCGAAGTCGTAAACACGAACCGAGCATGGCTCCAGACGCTGTCGCCATTCTCCGCATAGACATCGAGTATGTGTGGTCCGGGAGCGGCCGGCAACCCTGTCAGGACGGTTGCATTAGGTGCGCCATCCCATGAGTAGCCCTTCTGCGCTGGCACCTGACTGAAGTATATTGAGGGAACCGTTCCTGCCATCCTAGTCGAGGTGTTGCCGACAACCCTCAAGAATATCTCAATCGGTCCGACATAGGGCAACACGTAGTTATCTTTGACGCCCGCATCCAATCCGATTGCGGAGATATCGACCAAGTTCCTGCTGACTTCGGCTTTAGTATAATGGAGGAAATCGCCGCCCCAGAGCGTGTGGTAAAGTGGAGCTCCTGCACCGCCAGTGATCAGGTGAACGAGCCCATTGACAGTGATCCGGTTCCAGAGGTGGTCATGCCCTGCAGCGAAGACTGTAACGTTTGTTGACTCAAAGAGCTGCTGGAGCGCATCGCGCTCTGTGATGTTTACGTCCAATGAACTGCCTATGTGGCTAAGAGGATACATCGGCGCATGAGCAATCATGAACTTCATGCGCCCTTGGGAAGCCTGCAACTCGTTCGTCAGCCAGGTGTATTGATCACCAGTAATGCGCAAAGGAGTGTTAGTAGCCTCTGAATCAAGGATCATCATATGGACTCCTGCGTAGTCGAAGGAGAAGTACGTCGAAGCCTCATTATGCTGTTCGAAAGCGTCAAGGAAATATTGTAGTATCAGCGTCCCGGTCCACAGTCCGGTGTCATGGTTGCCAATTGCAGCATAGACCGGGGCGTAGTGAGCTGCTTGATCGATAATGGCTTTGAAGGCGGACCATTTGGCTATATTGTCGCCAGCAATTGTAGTAACGCTATAGACGTAGTCCCCTGTGAGCACTACAAGGTTCGGTTCCTCAGCAATGACCCTATCGGTTATATCCGAAAAAGCCTGAGGCTGGACAGGAGTGTCTGAGATAGGTCTGTTGTCACCCATGATAATCATCTTGAAAGCTTGACCGTCCGCCGGAGCCGTCCTGAAGTGGTACATCTCACCGGGCACTCCGTCTGACACGACCTTGTAGTAGTACTTAGTACCAAGTTGAAGTCCTGCTATTCTGACTCTGTGAACAGTATCTAGCGTCGAGCTGCTGACCGTTTCCAAAAGACTAGTATTCAATCCGTATTGGATACTCGCATTGGTGGAGTCAGTCGTACGCCAAAACACACATGCTGAGTGATTAGTTACATTATACATCAGAGGACCACGAGCTATATCCATTTCCGCCAATGAAACAATGGCGCTACTATTCACGTAGACAGATGGATATGTAATCGAGGTCAGCCCCAAGGAAAGGGCCGGCAGAACCATCAGCAATATCAAAGTCAGAGAAAGACATTCATGTCTCGAGTGAGAGTACACGAGACTAGTTCATTAGCGCCGGGTACTTAAACACTCATGTGCAGAAGTCTGCAAAGACCTTGAAGCGACACACCGATACATTGTCCGAGGTACGTACGTACAGAAAGGGTGACGAGTCTGCGATAGCGCGACTCTTCAATCTCTGCTTTGGTCAGAGCGGATTGTACCTTCCTTTTTCTCCGGAACTCTGGAGATGGAGGTACTTGAGTTGTCCGGGTTTTGACCCTCACTCAGTGTTTCTCGTCCAAGAGTCGGGCAGAATCATATCCGCGCTCGTCATGACGTATGTCGAGATGCTCGTCAATGGATTGCCGAAGCTGGTTGCCATTATTGGCGATGTGTCAACTCATCCTGCTCACCGACACCAGGGGCACGCAACTAATCTGATGACTCAGGCAATCGAACTGGCAAAGAAGCGGGGCTGCTGGGCCATGCACCTCACTGCAAATCCACACGGGGGCGCAATCAGGATTTACCGCGCACTCGGCTTCAGAACGCTTGTCAAGCCCGTCACCATGGTTTCTCCGTTGCGCAAAGAAAACGGAACCACTGCTGTTGGCTTCTTGCCATCTATTCCCATCCTGTTCATCGACTCGATTCTCAGTATCAGGAGCATCAGGCATTTCACTGGCAGTACGAAGCTGAGAGTAATAGAAGGCGCTGACATTCGGCCCTCGCTTTTTGCTCAACATGAGACTCAGAAGCAGAGGAATGGTTGTCTGATGATGGGAGAGGAATACTGCAGATGGTTTTGCGGTCAAAGACCAGAGGGAAGTGTCGGCGTGTTTGAGGTTACAAGTCCCTCACAGACAGTCGGTATCGCAACGATATCATCGATCACGGCAATGATGTGGAGAAGGCCTGTACGCTTGGCCAACATATCGAACTTGGTTATTACAGAGGACGGACGAGACACTGAGACTATTGCGGAAATTCTGATGAAGCTGAGAAAGGCAGCAGCGGACCATTTCGATTGTGTTGCAGCAACCATTTACGTCGACCCGCGAGACACTGTCACGTTTCGCGCATGCCAGCGGGCCAGGTTCTTTCGTGCCGGAGAATCGGCGGCGATGATACACCCCCTGGGCGATATGGGAAAACTGCATGAACTGAGCAAAGGGTATTGGAGCCAACCACTGGAGGCAGTCAAACCTGTTCCATGAAGGCGCCGTTCCGATAAGAACCAGCACAACATGCGAGGATTGTCCCTCCCCACAACGGTTTTCTGCACGTGCTCGTGTTGAGAGATAGGTGTTTATCGTTGTACGTCAAGATTCGAAAGGACGGGGCCGTGGGCCTCGGACGTGGCTCCGAAGGCATTGCTGAGATTACTCTGGGATACGGCGAAGCACATATGGTAGCAGCGGCTCTCGAGAAGCTAGCACAGACCGCACGTAGCTACAAGCAGAGCTATGTAAAGACCACGGACGTGGGAAGCGGTAACAAGATTGACTTTGAAAGAACACCTGATGGTGCCTTAATAGTATCCGGGGATGGGCACTCATACAGCTGTACAGAGGAGGAAGTTAGAGAGGTTGCAGAGGTGCTCAGGCATCTCCCACCCGTACAGGCGCTTCCTTCATCGGATTATGCCCAAAAGGTTCAGCCGCAGGATGGATTCTGCGTAGCCGTCAAAAGTGGCGGCAAATCGCTGCGGCTCAAGCTACATGAATCTGCACTGCTCAAGACGGCGATAATCACGAGCATTGACAGTCGATTCTACCAAGAGAATATCGTGATTGGAAAACGCAGGATTGGCGTACAGAGAACCAGCGACCTGAAATGGGAATTGTCCGTCGATGATGATAAGATAAAGTTCACCGCGTATGAGATTGAGTCCCTGGTCAATGGACTTCACAATGGCACGCTCGACGTTCTCATGGACTTGGTCAAATCGATGGGCTCTGACAAGATTGCGGACATTAGAATCAAGAGCGTCATACAGAGGATAGAACAGGACGCAACGAAGATACTCGAGCAGGAGAAGAGGGCTCGAGGCATTGTCAGGTCACTAACGAGGTCAGCTGAGAAGATCCTGGGTCCCGGCTCGGATGCCGACGCACGAACCAAGGAGTTCATCGACATGTGCAAGTTCGTGTACTCGACTGTTGAACCGGCGTTCGATGAGCCTTTGTTTAACCTATTCACCGCGGTCTATGTGTCCGCGGGTGGGTCAGCTTAGAATGTACATCATGCAGGCCGCAACCACATGACGGCCTGCAGCTTTCTTCTTACTTCGGGAAGAATCCAGCAAGTCTCGACCCTGCATTTGGCTTTACACTAGGCTAAGGGAAGTGAAGCATTCATCCGGCTGGATTAGACTCTATGACGGCAGTGGACCACGGGTATCTCTCCAAGGTCGACTTCATTAGTCTTCGCACCTTGCGCTCTTCCGATGTGCCGCCGTAGGCGAGTAACAGCACTAGTCCGCCTCTTGTGCGTTTGAACTTCTGATACATTGTCTTCGTTGTATTGATAGTGTCACAAACAACCATCAATTCCGCTTGAGGAATGTCAAGATCACGTTCACCAACTGGCGACATCACGAGAACCTTCTTCTCAGGGTCTTCTCTGAACTCTCGGAGAACCTCGCCCTTGTCTCTGGTTCCGCCTGTCACAGTAAGAACGGAGAGGCCGGACTTCTCAAGAACGTCCCGGACCTGCTCTACCATCTCAAGGTAGGAGGAAAGTACGACGGTTTTGGAACGTCTTGCAGCGAGTTCGAGAACCCTTAGGGATTTAGCAGACACAGTTGGGAGAACCCTGCTGAGTTCGGTTGCGTCAAAGTAGTGCCTTACATAGTCTCCGCGGAAGGACTTCAAGAACTGTCTGGGCGGCATTGCATACACGTACTTGCGCAACAGCAGGAGAGACGAGTAACGTCCTTTGAGCTCATCGGCAATAGGCAATCTGTCAAGAAGAAGATGCACTCTTCTCGAGTCGCCTTCGACGAGTTGGATGTTGTCATTCTCCGAGAGAGCCTTCATGATTTCAGCTCGAGTGCCTCGAATCAGTTCATCCAGCACGGTGGACAGTGACCTGATATTCGCATCGTTCACCAGACTCACGCCTAGGAAGGTCTCTTCAAGAAACTCCTCCACATCCGTGCCATAGAGCTCCTCCATAGTGATTACTACAGCGCCGCGAATGTGCTCCTTTAGTGTGATGAGCTCATTTCTTATTTCCAGCTGATCTTCTGTGAAGACTGCATGATCGTCCCTTAGAGTACCGCTCATGCCTATGAGCCACTTGCCCTTAAATAGTGTTAACAAAGTCGACCAAGGATAGACCAGTGTCGACGCTGTCCCTGTTCTTCTGACGAGTGTGTCCACTTCGTTAACAAGCAGAATCTCGAATGAATCAAACAGACTGATATTGGAGCTTGCCAGAGAAACAAGGACCTGTGGAGTCGCGACAATCACGCGCTTCTCTCTAATCTCTCTTATTCTTCTGCCCGAAGGAACCCTTGAAGACAGCTCACCCAATTCCTCTTCAAGTCCGCCGTATTCCCCTTTCAGGTAGTCTACGGTCTCAGCCAATGATGATGAAGAATGGACCACGATCAGCGTCTTCGACTCAGGAAAGCGCTTGGCCACAATCTGGTGCGTTATGTACCTCTTTCCTAGACCGCAATCGAGTTCAAGAAGCACATTCGTGCCGCGCAGCTGAGAAATCCTGTCTAGAATATAGGTCTGGTAGCCCCTAGGCGAATACTTCGGCTTTGATGCGGACATATTGATTCCCTGGTTACGTGAGCAAGGTGACCTCAGCTCGCTTCATCAGACTTCCCGGCATTCGACTCTCTGTGAGAACCTTCATCTGCCGTGTTACGGACTGTCAATCGGCCCACCCGCAGCTCAGACGGGTCGGTTTCAGAAGACTCCGCCTTCCGGGAGGCCACCTTTCCATGAACCCATATTGAATTCGCGGGGATAACCCTGTCCTTCGGAACCATCGTGTTCGCTCCAATGATGACATTATCCCCTATCTCCACGCCGGGCATTATGCATGTGTTGGCGCCTACAGTGACGTTATTGCCGATCCGTACAGTCTTGATGTACAGTCTGCCACCCTCATACACGTGCCCACTCACGATTGCATTGTAGCCGAACCAGCAATTGTCCCCGATAATGATTCTCTCTGGGTTGAACAGAAGTCCGTTGCCAATGATGCTGTTCTTTCCGATTTTCGCTCCAAACCAAGTGTGCCGCGGCTTGGTGTTCAGAAAGACGGAGAAGAACCATGCAAAGTACGGGGTGAGCACATAGTAGATCTCATAGTATTCATGGAGAAGCCATTGCCCGGTTTCCATCGGATAGTAGCCGTCTCTCAGGCGAGGGAACGCCCGCCTCGATAACCTGAACATAACGAGTAGGAATCCCAAGAAGATGGCGTAACAGAAGAGTGCGATTGGGACTATTAGTACCACGAACCAGAAATGGTCGAAGAAAAACGACGGAAGAACTGAACCAAGAAGTCCTTGAAAGAAATCCTTGAACAGGTTGAAGGGCAACCCAATCAGGACAAAGGCGCTGTCGACTTTCTGAAAGAAGAACAGGAATAATGTAATGGCAGGGATGGATGCCACAGTGACGCTGACCAACAGTGACAGCACCATGTAGACTGACCATGCAATCGATTTTGCCTTCATTGGCGACTGCGCCCCTGTCGGCTTTCTGGACCTTCTAGGATTGAATCTCCTTTTAACATATCCGAGCAGCCTTGCTACATTCCGGTCGCTTGGAAAAGCATATAGACCTGTCACAAGCGTCGGCTCAAGCATCCCTCTCCAATTCCTGGTGTCGAAGCATGAATTCTGACGTCGTCATTGCGGGCGCAGGGCCAGCAGGTCTGATTGCTGCAGAACAAGCATCACGTTACGGTTTGAAAGCGGTGCTTCTTGAGAAGCATGCAGCTGTCACTGATTCTCTCATGGGCGAGCTTGTCACTGACAAGGCCCTGAGGTTGTTGCGCATCAAGCCGGATTCAGAGTGTGTCACTAACAAATTCAACAGGATTGTGGGGGAGAGCCTAGACACAGGGGCCCACATCGCTGTGGATCGTGGACTACTTGGCAGCTCATATCTTCTCGACGAAGACAAAGTCCAACTTCTCCTGTCTAATCGTGCCACTTCGAACGGCGCACAATTCGTGTTCAAAGCAAGGGCAGATTCAGTAGTCAAGCAAGGCGATCAGGTTGTCGGAGTACGCTACAACCAAGACCAAACCGTCAGGGCTGGCCTTACTGTCGGGGCTGATGGATCTTTCAGCCGCATCTCTTCGACGGCTGGATTCACTCATCCAAAATGGTTGCTTTCATACGGCTATCGGTTCAAACTCGCAGACTGCAGGATAGACGATCCAAACACTGCATACTTCTATGTTGGCCGTGACGTCGGCCTTGGCTATCTGTGGCTCTATCCAAGGAGCAGAACAGAGACAAACTTGGGAATAGGACGTGTTCCATCTTCCAAGAATAACTGGAATGCTCTGCCACCCATGAAAGATGTTCTGCAGAAGTACATTAGAGAGCATCTGGGGCCCAACGCCCGAATCGTCAACGTAAATGGTGGAGTTGTTCCCTGTGCCGGACTGATCCCCAAGTTCACTGGCGCTGGCGTTGCGCTATGCGGCAATTCGGCGGGGCAGGTCTCTTCAATCGTGGGCGGCGGAGTGACAACGTGCCTCCACGCAGGCGCGCTACTTGCACGCCATGCGAAACGCATGACCGAGCAAAATGACTTCTCTGCTCGCAACACAGTCCTATACGAGAAAGAGTACAGAAAGACCAAGCTTGCTCACAGCATACAAAACACGGCGATGGGGATGTGGGCTGTTTCAAGGTATGCCATGTTGAATGATCCCATCGCGGCCGCTGAGAAGGTTCTTAGTCAGCTCGACGCGAAGACCCTGAACGAGGTAATTCAGGGACACGTGAGTCCCGGGACCGCAATGTCTCTTCTGACTGACTTTCTTCCACTGGTAGCTCGACTTGGCATGGGCTACGTCAGGAGCATTGCTGTTGTAGGGCCCTAGGCGTAACTCAGTCCGAGTGCGGCAAACTGCGGGTCTCCCGTCCCCTACCCGATGGTGGCCGATAACGGCCTAGTCCTTGAGAATCGAACTATTCGGTTGCCCTGCATGCTATCTAAGGACAATCCTGCTTAAGAGCACGAGTTTTGTCTACAACCTAGAAGCTACTAGTCGAAAGACTCGTGATTCGGCATCTAATCTAATAGACAATCGCTTTAGGAAAACGTCATGCGGGAATCTCCGGCGCTTTCATCGCGCCAAAAACTTGAGAGATCATTGACACAACTTGGCTTCGGTCCCGATACTCGGCCCCTGAGCGTTCTGCGAGCGATGATGAGAATACAGTCAACACCGTCAAGATCTCTGGACGTTTCAGAGATACATGGTTCCCTTCTGCGGGCAGAACCGGGCACCGCACTCAGCAAGGGATGGGTCCGCAAAGTGCTGGATCAGTTGTCGAATATGCAGATGATTAGGGTCGAGAATGAGAGTGAATCACGCAAGAAGTATATTTCGGATATCAACACGATTGTCGCGGGATTGGAGCAGCTCAAGGGTCGAACCCTGTCAAGCTTGGAGAAGCGAAGGGCGGCACTACAAGCCCGGTCGAACGAGTTATCGGCTTTCAATTTCAGCGACGTTGCCAGGGTTCTTGAAGGAAAGACAGCGGGCCGGGCTCAACAACCAAACTCGGGACTTCTAAAGGGGCTCCAATCCTACGCCGATTTTGCAGACGCTGAGATATACGAGAAGGCGGTACCGGGGGATGTCATAAGAATCGCCCAGCTACAACTCAGGCCGTTCAGAGGAGGAATCACAGAAGGGGTCAATCGAACCCTCAGAGCTGCCGAGAGTGGAGCAGAGGTGCGTTGTCTCGTTACTGTGGACGTTCTCAGTGCGGACGACTTTCTTGCCGAAGTTTTCCCCGAGAACGCGTTAGTCGAGTTTTTTGTCAAAGCATATGGTGCACGGCAGAAAGGGCTGAAACTGGACCTAAGGATAGATACAGGACATACCGGTCTCTACCACCTCACCAGCCTCAACAAAGACAACATGGTGATTCTGGTTTCAGAAGACCCGATGGCGGCCATGTGGGTCAGCAGGAGATTCAACCCGGACCTTATTGAGGCGGCGATTGCGTCATTCGAACAAATCTGGCAAGGACTAACGCCCCTCATACAGGACCCCAAGCATCCGGAACTCGGTGTGCCCACAACCAAACCCTCGTTCTTCCTTGAGGCATTGAAAGCGGCAGCCACAATAGTGGCAAGTGGAGGAACCTAACCTTTGGTCGACGACCTGCTGACCTCCACACTTGAGTCTCTTGCTATACGACTAGACACTATCCAAGCCGCATTGATTTCACAACTACTGAAGGCGATGTTGGAGAGTAAGAGGGACCATGAGAATCCTCTCACTCCCTCTGAAGCTTCCGGCCTTCTTGGTCGACTCGAACCGGGCGGCAAGCTCTCCAAGGCCACAGCCAAGAGGACTCTCAGGACTCTTGTCGGGATTGGACTGGTGCAGATGATTGCAGACGGCAATCGAAGGACCGGGTATTTCACTAATGCGTCGATTGTGGAAAACGGCCTGAGAAAGCTCAGAAAACGTGTGAAGAGTGAAATCGTACAGGAGATTGGATCAGTTGAAGCCCAAGAGAAGGCAATTGCCAACCTCGACTGTGCAACCCTTGCACAGGACCTTGTCGAAGAGTTGACGGGGCACAGACACAGGATAAGCTCTAGGCTCATCACTGGCGAGGACGACATCAAGAGAGCAATCGGTTACAATATGGGGGACATTGCTCGCAAGGGCGATATCATTCGAGTGACGATCGTATCCTTCAGTCCGTTTCTTGACGAACAAGAGAAGCTCATCGATGGAATCGCTCGCGCGGCACGCAATGGTGCAGAGGTGCGTTGCCTTCTATATGCCCGCCTCGAAAATGCTCCTTCTGGTGCTGCCGCCCAGATGGGGAAAGGAAAGCGGACCGATACTCACGAATCCAGTGAAGGACAAAAGCTGACTGTACAGATGAAACTCTGTGACAGACAAGACGCATACCACGCGGCTACATTCGGCGAGCAGTACATGGCCCTTGTCGTGTCAGAAGATCCGGTGACCGTCGCATGGATAACCCGAGAGTTCAACCCCGACATCATAGATACATCGAATTCGGTCTTTGATGCGATTTGGCAAGATGCCAGAAGCATAGTGGAAGCTGGTGCGAAACGGATCTCATCAACAGACCCTGCCGCAGGAAGACTGGAGAAGCACGAGAAGCCCTTGAGCCGAGCATATGTGGCAACAAACGATGGTGACGAAGTGCACACCAAGGACGAACAAATCGCTGCAGCTCTCGACCTAGTAGGTTTCAACTCAAACGAAGAGCGATTCTCTGTTCTCAGAATCGTCCTCCAGAAACAACACAGACTTGGCAATCCCACCGACTTTCGAAGCATCTATGAGCAAATCAAAGAAGAAAGCGGCAAGAAAGACATCCGCCGCTCCCAAGTCTATCGTGCCCTAGCTTCCCTAGAGAATGATGGATACATCCGCGGTGACAGGACTTCGCATCCGTTCCATTATGCTGCAACTCTAGAGACTCTGATTTCTGCATTGGGGAATGCTGAGATGAGCGCCTTCAGAAGGCTTGAACTTAGACGTGCAGAATTGGATTCAGAAATTGGAAGGTTGAGTGGTCTGAATCTCGCACGACTTGCAGCAGACACCATCGAAATGACAACAGGGATTCCTCCGAGGGCCTCAGCCAGCTTCGCTGAAGGGTATGATCAGATAGGGGATCTGGCTGATACCGAAGTCTACTCAGTTTCACGCAAGGGTGATACTGTCAGAGTCTCACTGGGATGGACACGTTCTATTCCGAACGTTGCGCGAGCGCGAATTGAGACCCTCATCCATGTCATCAGACGCGGAGCCAAGATGAAGGTGCTAGTAGCCAAACAATGGGAAGACGACGACTCCGCAATCGAACTGCTGACTAGTATCTATGAGTCACTTCTCCAAGAGAACCGCGATGTTTCTGTCAGAGTGCGTGGGACAAAGGAATCGACCTACCAATTTGTAGCACGTAACAATGAAGGAATCTTCCTGATCGTGTCTGAGGAACCCCCGGCGGCCACCTATATTCCGAGATCGGTGAATCAACGACTCGTAGATGATGCCATAGCCAGCTTCGATGCTGAATTTGAAACAGGTGCAAATCTGCATTCCAAATCTTCCGAGAGTGTGTGAAAATGAAGGATGCCTTGGAGGCTCTCGAATCAATCGGCGTTCGCATGAGTGCCACCAAGATGCGCGTACTGCAGAGTGTCCTTAGAATCGGAGTTGGTTCGGATCGTGCTACGTTTGATAGAATATGTGACGAAATCAGAGAAGCCAAAGGACGCAGACCAAGAAAAGCATGGGTATACAGGTGCCTTGACGAGCTAGAAGAAGACGGTTTCATTTTGGTTGACAAGCTGCAAAGGCCAAGAGTCTACTCGGCCACTCGAATGACTATCTTGGCCGGACTTGGACGCGCTCGCAGAAACCGCGTTGCCGCCCTCGAAGACGAAGTCAGTGAAGTCAGCCAAGAGATGAGGTTGCTTGAGAATACTCATTTCGGAGCCATGTCGGCCTACGTATACGAAGCCGCAACTGGCAGTGGGAGACAACGGACAACGGATATCGTCAGAGGAGTCGACAACGTTCGGAGACTCATCAGGACAGAATTCCTGGACAGCTCGTCGCTCGGAGACACGATGAGGCTGACGCATAGACTGGACAATCTCGTTGGCATCGACGACACGATGAGCCCAATTGACGTGGAAATCCTTTCTGTCATACTGAAGGGCGTCGATATGCGCGTGCTCCTCATACCTTCTGCAATGGCCCCTGATATGTCAAGCGTATCTCAGAATGTGGTGGGTCATGAGACTCAGATGATGGAGGCATTGAAGAGCAGACACCTGGTGTTCAAGTTGTACTCCAAAGACATACAGACATACCGACTGCTTGCCCTGAACAACGAGAAGCTGATGATGATACTAACGCATGCATATAGACCAGATACTGTCGTCCTGTTCAAGAGAGAAGAGCATCCGATTCTCGTCGACAACGCGATTGAGACCTTTGACCGATTGTGGGGCGAATCGTTGGATGCATTGCAGCTGCTTCGGACTGCAATACAAAGGCCGGTTCAATAGAAGGCTCATGGAACAGGAACTCTGAGTTCCTATGACGAACCGCTCTCTTCTTCTGAGATCCATTCTTTGCTTGTTGATAGTGTGGTGAATATGTCGTCACACGCGGCCTGAAAATCGTGGTACATTCCATATTCGCCTCCTGCCGCGTATGGGTGGCCGCCCCCTTTGAACAACCTAGCCG
This sequence comes from Candidatus Thorarchaeota archaeon, assembly GCA_003345555.1. Classification (GTDB taxonomy): domain Archaea; phylum Asgardarchaeota; class Thorarchaeia; order Thorarchaeales; family Thorarchaeaceae; genus OWC5. The sequence continues at coordinate 15,872 of PRDJ01000068.1, read as the reverse complement.
CAGCATTGCACTGAATCTTGTCCTGGCCACGTCTGAAACCAAGCAGGCCGTTTGGACTGAGCGTCACCAGCAAATCAGCTACCTTTAGTTGCTCATCGCCGACTTTGAGGTTACGCTCATCCGCAGCCCAAGTGCCCATATCTGTAGTGGTGACCCCATTCGGTATCTCAACAATCCTGACAAGACAACCATGAATCTCCAAGTCAGAACGACCAGCCAACGCCTTCCTCATCTTCTTGATCTTCTCTTTTCTGTAGGCATCAACTCGCTGATTGAGCAGGTTATCTCGGAATCTCCCCGCATTCTCGTCCCAAATGCCAGCCATTCCATTCTCGTTCAGGCTCTTCAAGATCGGTGTGATTGCTTCTGTGAAATCTTGACCCTTGTCGACTGTGCCGAATCTGATGAGAGATAGTGCATCAGTCAATGCATTTGCGGATTCGATTTGCCTCATGTTGAAGTCAGTATCATGAGCTATTCTGGCAAGTTCTGCACACACATTATCCCTAGGCATGAGAACCTTGAATGCTATCTCCGAAGCACAGAACTCGTGGTTCACAGTAAGCCGCGGGTTGCCGCCCAGTGACAGAATAGACCGCACCGCCTTGTCCGTCCAGTCATGATGATCCAGCCAGACCACACGACACCCTTGCGCAATGGCTTTCCCAAGGGAACTTGCAACTATGTCGATCGAATGGTCATCCAAGCCCAGGTCAGTAACAACAATGAGACTGTTTCTCAAGGTAGCGGCTTTCGGAAACACTGACTCGAACAAACCATAGTCCGTGAGGGTAAAGGCATACTTGAGGTTCTTGGAACTGGCGTATCTGGATACAATCACGGCGGAGAGCAGACCGTCAACATCCTTCTCGTGGGAAATCGAGAATACTGAGCTAATCTTCACAGCTCCCAATTCGGCCGGTTCTGTCATCTTGACCCAGTCGTGAACAAAGGGTTGGCCTTTTCATTGTTTCCTTCGGTTATCTTGAGATTCGAGAGGTTCCGAAATCGTTTTCTTTGGTACTCAGCCTGAGTGAACAGAGCTGGAACAGATGGCAGACTCGGGTTCTTCAGTCATCATGAGCGGCAATGAGGCAATAGCCCGAGGAGCATTGGAGGCAGGCATATCTTTCTGTACGTCGTATCCTGGAACTCCATCTACTGAGATAACCGAGACTCTAATGAAAAGCATTGGGCAGCTCAACCTTTACGCAGAATGGAGCACTAACGAGAAAGTGGCTCTCGAAGCCGCGGCAGGGGCAAGCTGGGCGGGAGTACCGGCAATCTGCCCCATGAAATCGTTAGGTCTGAATGTCGCAGCTGACTTCCTATTGAATGTCAACCTGTCAGGTACAGGGAAAGGAGGTCTAGTGATTGTTGTTTGTGATGACCCTCAAGGGCACAGTTCCAGCAATGAACAGGACTCCAGATTCTACTCAAAGGCCGCAATGCTCCCAATGCTGGAGCCAGCGAGCGCCCAGCAGGCAATGGAGGTCATGCATACCGCTCTTGACATCTCAAGAAGGTTTGAGATACCCGTTGTAGTTCGAAGCACAACACGCCTGAGCCACTCTAGAGGCTTAGTGACCATCGGCGACATCACCAAGCGAGCGAAAGCGGCCACACGGGCTCTGCCGAAAGGTCTGTATAATGTGCCGCAGCCCTATGTGAAACATAGAGAGCTTCTGGCGAAGCTCATGCTCATCGCAGCAGAATTCGAGAAATCGCCGTTGAATACATACGATTATCCAAAAGACATGAAACACCTCGTGATATCTTCCGGAATCTGCGGCCTCTACGCCAAGGAAGCCCTTGCTTTAGCGGACACAAAGGACATTGGATTGCTTAGGCTGACAACAACTCACCCTCTTCCCCAGCATTTGATTACGGGGGCTATATCCAAGGCAAAGAGGGTCTTGTTCGTAGAGGAGACCGATCCGTTCATTGAAGATGAAACTCGCGCTCTCGCTGCAGACCTCACGAGAACCTCCTCTCCACAGTTCATTGGCAAGCGCACGGGTACAATTCCAGCCTGGGGAGAGATGAATGTGGATATTGTTCTTCATGCGCTAAGGGATGCAGCGTTGGTGAGAGGTCCCGGGATGCTGCAGTCAAATCAGACTGCAATCGGGAAAGCCGAAAAGCTGCTCATCCCTCGACCTCTTACATTCTGCGCCGGATGTACCCACAGGAACGTCTACTGGGCGCTCCGCAAGATACGCAAGCGACTGAGTGACCGCTTAGTAGTGGCAGGAGACATAGGATGTTACTCAATGGGCGTGTTCTATGATGAGGCAATGCAGACAATGCAGGCCATGGGTTCCGGAATAGGAACTGCTTGTGGGCTCGGGCAATTGAAGCGATTCGGTTTTGACTGCAGAGTCGTTGCTGTTGCTGGAGACTCGACATTCTTCCATGCCTGTATGCCAGCCCTAGTCAATGCCAAACACAAGAGTGCTGACATCACATTCCTCATACTTGATAATGCGACTACTGCAATGACAGGTTTTCAAACGCATCCGGGATCAACGTCGCAAGAAGAAGGTCACCGAAAAGTCAGTATCAGAAGCCTCGTTGAGGCCGTCGAACCGGACTTCCTTGCGGTTGGTGACGCAACAGACGTCGTGTCAATGACGGACCTCATCCATTCTACCTTGGCCAAACAGGGCCTCAAGGTCTTAATCCTGAATAGCGTTTGCAGGCTCGAAGAGGAGAGACATGATGTCGTCCCAGGTGGCAGAGCTCCAGTAGCAATCAACTCCAGTCTCTGCCGAGGTGAGAGCTGCAGGATTTGCGCCGCGCAGTATGGTTGCCCGGCTATTGGCTGGGATTACGAAGAAGGCAGACCGGTTATCTCAGATGAGCTGTGTGTGCGCTGTGGCTCATGCATTGATGCTTGTCCACATGATGCTATTATCCGGAGGTGAACGAATCTGGAACGACCCTGCAATGTAATCGTCGCCGGAGTGGGCGGTCAGGGCAACCTCGTATCTGGCAGGGTACTTGCTGAAGCCGCAGTCTTGGCAGGGTATAGACCTGTCATAGGAGAAACCTTTGGCGCTTCTCGAAGAGGGGGCACAGTATTCACTCATGTACGCATCGGAATAGATGAGGTCGGACCATTGATACCGGCAGGCGCCGCTAGCCTGATACTAGGGCTTGAGCCAATGGAGTCCCTCCGCGCCGCAATATCCTTCGCCAGTAAGATAACAACGATTGTGCTGAGCACTAGCCCAGTACAGACTCTGCAGTCTCTATCGGGTCAGACGAAATATCCGCCGGTAAGTGATGTACTCGAAGCTGTGTCCGCCCTGTGCCCGGCAACCTATCCCGTCGAGCTGTCAGGAGCACTTCGGCAGACGAGCGGTCGCCTCGTATTGAACTCCTTTGTGCTGGGGGCCGCAGCCGCGCTCGATAGCCTGCCAATGAGCTCCTCGCAAATCAGGGAGTCTGTAGCTAATCTCATGCTCCCAAAAGATTCGAATCTTGCCGCATTTGACAACGGGTTCAAAGACCTAGAACAACGGAAACTTCGTGGAACGAAAGTCTAGCGCTTCTTGGAATCCGGGCCTTTCTTGCTGTCGCCAGTCTTCCTTGAATCGGTCCCCTTGTGCGCAATTCCCCACATCAGTTCTGCGAGCACGCTGAACATATCCGCCACGCCTTCCCCAGTCTTCGCACTGCTTTCCATGTAGACAAACCCTTGCGATTCCGCCCATTCCTTGGCTTCCTCACTCGGAACAGCCCTGTCAGGCAAGTCAATTTTGTTGCCGACACACACCATCGGAACGCGGCCGCCGATTGACTCATCGGCCTCTTCTACCCACTTCATTAGCTCAGTGAATGAACGCCTACGAGTAACATCGAAGACAAGTATGACACCTGCTGCGCCGCTGTAGTACATCTTGCGGACGGCCTTGAAGCGTGCCTGCCCGGCAACGTCCCACGCCTGAATCTTGATTCCAACAGCATAGTCAGACTCCGTCGGCGAGATGTATGTTAGCTTCACAGCAAACTGGGAACCTATCGTGGTCTTGTAGTCCTTCTCAAACTGCCCTGTTGTAAATCGGTTTACAAGAGCGGTCTTGCCGACCGCACCCTCTCCCGTCACCATTGTCTTGAAGAGATAGCTATAGCTATCTGAGGTTGTGCCAGGTTTCGGAGACTTCGCTTTACGGGCGCGTATCTCGGCAACGATTGCACTCTCGTTCGAAGCAACAACAGTCGGCGCCACCGGTGCTGGTTCGGCTTCTTCTTCTTCTGACACCGCCTCAGTTACCAAGGCGCTCAGTTCCACTTCTGGAGGTGATTCATCGAAAATCCTGTCCAGAAGTCTCTCTGCGTCTCTGAGGGCTTCCTCTGTACTAGCTGAGATTGGAGCCTCATCCGACGATTGTTCGGCCTGGGCGGCGTGGACCGCGCCGAAACCAGTCCCGATAACTGGACCAAAGGAATCAGCCTCCGCCTCGGTCCCGCGGGATTCAGACTCTGATGGAAGGGCAATTGGTGTGCTAGCAACGGGGGCGGCAATAGCACTGCCTCTCTGCACTAGTACTGCGGTCTCGGGCGTCGTAACCTGTCTAACCTGACCTGCATTGTCGGTCCACATCAGGACAATCGGCCTCACTATGATCGTTCCTTCAACATTCGGTGTAAGCTGTAAGTCCGCCGTCTTCGTCTCATGGGCGTCCAAGTCAAAGCGAAGTTGCTGAGGAGTGATCTCCATGTCGCTCTTGGGGAACCAGTAGACCTTCCCGGAGATACCGCTCACCTGCTTATCGGTAACGTTCGTAATCGTAAACTTGCCAGTGAGTCGGCTGCCAGCTCGTGCCTCCGTGCTCACCTCGAATCTTGGTATGAGAGTGTACAGCCCCTCGACGACCTTCAGGGGCGCATTCGAGATGCCCACCAAGACCTCCTTGCGCCCATTTCCATCAGTGTCACCGACGCTAATCGCAAGGATTTTCGTTCCGATGCTGACTGTTGCCAGCTCATGGAGCTCAGCCGCCTGAACATTGTAGAAGACAATCCTTGCGTCCGATGTTGCCACAACCAGCTCATCCAAATGGTCGGCATTCATCTCCTCGATTCTCACTGAAAGAGCCTTGACTTTTTCGAGCATAGAGAAGAGCTCGAGTTTGCTTTCCTCGTTACGATAGACTCTAATTGATCCGTCGTACGTGACTACTGCAAGCTCCATCTTTCGGTCTCCAAGTATGTCTCCCGAGGCGACAGACACAACAGGGCTTGGCAGATCCAAGACATCCATCTGCTCGATGGAACCATCCTTTACCCTGAAAACTCGCAGGGTTTTGTCACGGTTGCCTGTGACAATCTCGTCGATTTCGTCACCGTCCACATCAGAGGTGCCGATTGTTATTGGCATGTCTTCGAGCTGGTAACGAGCGTACTCACGCAGGTTGTTCTCTGTATCCATTTCGAGAACCCTCAGTGTGGAGTCACTGCCGCCCGCAAGTATCTTGTTCTTCTCATCACCTGTTACGTCTGTAACGTGGACTGAGGTCACAAAGCGGTCGACGGGGTATTCAGCCAGGAGCTCGAAGGCGTTAGCCGACGTCAGCCGATAGACTTGCAGTGTCCCGGCCTGTCCGGGAACATCGCGAGGACCTACGCTTCTGCCAACCACCAGTTCCATTTGGCCATCGTTGTTTGCATCCGCAATCTCGATGGATAGGATGCTCCCCTCAACGTCATGTTGTGCCAGAAATTCAACCCCGGTTCTTCTTGCACTATAGATGCGGAGCACTCCGTCTCGTCCACCAGTACACAACTCTGGCTGTGCCGAGCCCGCAAGGTTTCCTACTGCGATCGCGCTCGTGCTGAGGTCGTCTTTTATCTCGAATAGAACTCTTGGTGAATCCAACTGATTTCACGTTCCGTATATGATTGGCAGTGCGTCGCATGGAGTAGATGAACGCCAATACGAATCGCATCTCTAATGTATCTTGGGCGTTTGGTGTCCTTTTCTACTTTGCGCGATTGAAGCACGGTTCGCGCATTCTGCAGTACACTATTTAACTGGAACAACATGACCGTAGGGTGGTGCCGAAATTGCCGAAACTCTCAGTACGAAACCTCAGGAAGTCGTACTTCAACGATGACATGGAAGAGACAAAGGTTCTGGACGGCATTTCGTTTGACGTTCAAGACAGGGAGTTCCTGAGCATACTTGGACCCTCAGGGTGCGGCAAGACAACCCTTCTGAAAATCATAGCAGGACTTCTTCAACCTGACAGCGGCGAAGTGGTATTCGATGGTGCTCGTGCTTCGGGGGGGCGACACCGAGTCGGCTTCATCTTTCAGCAGGAGAGCCTATTCCCATGGAGAACAGTTCGAAAGAACATTGAGTTCGGCCTCGAAGCCGAACATTATGACCCGGCCGAGAGGCAGATGCTCGTTGATAGAATGGTCGACCTAGTGGGAATGAAAGAGTTCGAGAACAACCTTCCTCATGAAATATCAGGAGGACAAGCTCGAAAGACGGAAATGGCTCGGAGCCTGGTCACGTCTCCTGATATCCTAGTTTCTGACGAATGCTTCTCGAATCTTGATTCACAGACGAGGAATTACTTGCAGGAGGAGTTCCTGAGGATATGGCAGGAGACGGGCTCAACGATCATCTTCGTTTCTCACAATGTTGACGAAGCTGTATTCATGTCGGACCGCGTGATCCTATTAAGCAACATCCCTGCTCACATAATCAATGAATTCGTCATCAGTTTGCCCCGGCCACGGGACAGGACCTCTACAGACTGTCTCTCGTACCGGGCGGAAATACTTGATTTGCTGAGAGTTGAACAGGAGAAAGCAATGCATCTAAGAGGAACCTAGACAGCGACCTCTCTTCTCCACCTTAACAGCGATTTCTCAAGGCGAAGGAGTACATAGCTAATCGCGAAACCAATGAAACCAATTACTAGTATTGCCGAAATGGTTTCACCAGTTCTGCCGAGCTGCTCTGCTATAATCACCAAGTACCCAAGACCAAGGCCACCACCAATCATTTCTGCAGCAACCAAGCACATCCAGCCAATACCGAAGCCAATTCGGAGACCGGCCATGATTTCTGGCGCAGCGGACGGAAGGATTATGCTTGAAAGCACCTGCTGTTCAGTGGCCCCGAAGGTTCGTCCCACTTCAAGATGGACGATGCTGGTTCTCTTGACTCCAGCAACAGTATTGAGTAGGATGGGAAAGAACGCCCCCACCCAGATAATGAAAACCTGGGCGCCAAGCATGTTGGTCCTAAAGAGCAGAATTGAAAGAGGAATCCATGCGATTGGAGGAATCGGGCGCATGGCCTCAATAACAGGGCTTAGCACCATGTTGACAGCGCGGTATCGGCCTATGATAATGCCAAGCGGAATCGCGGTGACTGAAGCAGCGCCAAACCCCATCGTAACCCGTAGCATGCTGATAGCCGTGTGTTGCCCGAGCGTCGTTCCATCAGCATCACCGTAGACAGCCAGCTTCATGAAAGAAGACGCTATGTCGTACAAACTTATCCCTTGGGCAACACTTGCGATAGACTGCCAAATGGCCAGAAGAATAATGAGAGGAAGCACGGCCTTGAGAAATACGTCCTTGAGCAAGATGTGAAAGGGTCGCCCTCTGCGTCTCTTTCTACAAGTCTCGTCCATGTTTCCTCGCCATCCCTATCGTGTCCAGAAATCGAAGCATGGTCAGTCCGTTCAAGCTGCTTGTATCAACCGCCTTCAACCTCTGCCACATTAACCTATACATGTTCAATGAAGGTACTGTTTACGAAGCGATCTAGAAACGAATTGATACCACTAAGGTCCATCGTGACGAGGCCCTCAGTAATCAAGAAAGTCAGATACTTCTCGAAGGCAGTCCGATTAAGACCGTAGTCGTAAGTGATTCGATTTAACGCAGTCTCTACGGGCATCGTGTCGACCAGCAGCCATTTGACCGCGATGCTCATTGCGTCTATCGGATTTGCCAGAATCCACTGCTCGGCTCGCTTATGAATATCCACAATCTTCTGCACAATGTCAGGACTAGTCCTGAGAAAATCGTTTGATGTTGCAAGCACACAACATGGATGCCCCGGCCATATATCATGCGAAGACAGGATGGGAACAGCTTGATTGTTGTACTGGGCTAAAGCACAGAACGGCTCCCAAGCGATGAATGCAGGTCTGTCAGCAGTCAGTGATATGGCCATGTTCTGAGGAAGCGATTGCTCGAGAGAAACCTGTGACATGGAAATTCCAGACTGATTCAATGCTAATCTGAGCAGAAATGCCTGAACACTTGAAGGACCGGGATGGAGAATCGTTCTATTGACGAGACCAGTTATGTTGATGATTCGCCCAGCATCGTACTCCTCTTTGAACACCATAATCGATGATCCCTCAAGGTTCGCGGTCGCTAGCACAGTGATGTTGATGTGTTGGTTTACGCTCTTGGTGAGAGCAGGTGCTATTCCCAGATAGCCCACGTCGATTTGTCCAGCGAGAAACCCATCCATCTCATACGCACCGTTTTGGTACTGCATGAGCGTGATGTTGACACCCTCTTCCTCGAACCATCCCTTTTCGTAGGCGACTCTTAGAGCCAGCTGATGTAGATCCTGACTAAGGTATCCTATCCTAATACTTGCACCTGCCGGTCTGGGGTAGAAGATTGCAACGGCTGCCACAGAAGTAACTACAAAGATTGCAAGGATAATGGCCACCGGTTTCTTAGACTCCATTGCGCTACTCCTTCCGTTCACAGATCTCTTTCCGCAATTCGGGCCGCTCGAGCTCTGGTGATTGCGTGACAGCCTATTAAGCATGGCATTTGAATGGCAACAAACGGCAAGTACTTTAGACCCCAACGGGAATGCTTCCAATTATGTCCCTCCAAGAGAGAATACCTAAACAGTTGAGACTTGGGGACTCGATTATTGGCATCGCTCTTGACGAAGATGTTGGAGTCTTTCCCACAAGCGAGTACGTTCTTTTGGAGATTTCACCTACGGCTGAGAAGATCAACGTGCTGAAGATAGCTTCTACAATCCAAGGTCTCGTAAGGAACGACAAGAGGATTGTCGCGATTAGGGGATATGGGTTCAAAGGTATTGGGCTTGCCGTTCGGGTCGCACACGAGCTCAAGGTGCGCGAACAACGTTTCAGGTACGAGATGGCGTTTGACACTTTTGATGCGAGCGATAAGGAGGGCAAGACGTTGACAAGTGTCCAGATCGTTGTTATGCCGCCATCATGATCTGACGTGAGTGAAATGACTGGAACCGGCGCTAGTTTTCTACTTGGTAAAAAAGCATCGCTCGTTGTGTGGGTGAATAAGAAGATACATAAGCATCCCTAGGGGAGCCGGGCAAGTCACTTGTCCCACGTAGGTAGTGATGATTTACTATGGCCCTTGACTTCTCAAAAGGAATCATTGAAGTGAGATGGCATGGACGTGGCGGCCAAGGCGTCGTCACGAGTAATCAGATGATGGGAAAGGCAGCTCTCTCAGAGGGCAACTACATTCAGGCCTTCCCTGAGTTCGGACCCGAACGCACTGGAGCTCCTGTCAAGGCTTTCCTAAGGATCAGCAAGAGCCCTATCCAGCTTTATGCTCAGATATACCAGCCGAACATCGTTATCTGTATTGACCCAACGCTCATTGACGTTATGGACGTAAGCGAGGGACTCAAGAAAGACGGCACGCTTGTGTTGAACACTCAAATGACACCGGAGGAGACGAGAAAGAAGCTCGGTCTAAAGACGGGAAAAGTCGTCACCGTTGATGCCAAAGCAATTGCCATGCAGATCCTTGGCCGGCCTTTCTATAATATGCCGACACTTGCTGCAGCGGTAAAGACCACTGGCGCGGTCAAGTTTGAAACAGTCATCAATGAAGTGGTTAGCCGGTACCCCGGCAAGGTAGGTGAACTGAATAAGACAGCAATGGAGAGAGCAGCTTCGGAGGCGAAGGTCGGATGAGCAAGAAGTTCAACGAGATTCCAATGGGCGGCAACATACTTGAGCCGGGCAGTGCGATGCAGTACAAGACCGGTGGATGGCGGGCGGAGCGCCCAAAGCACACGCCGGACGATTGCCTGTGGCTTAAGAACGGCACATGTCTATTGTGTTGGATTTTCTGCCCAGATAACGCTGTGAAAATCGCGGAGAAGGACGGGAAACGCACGTACGCCTTCGACTATGACTATTGTAAGGGCTGTGGAATCTGCGCAAATGAATGTCCCAATTCCTGCATCGAAATGGAGAGTGAGTGATGAAATGACAGCAGCGACGAAAAGCTCAAAGACTACGGAGAGCAGCAGCAATATTGAGGGACTCACAGGCGACGCCGCGATAGCGCGTGCTCTGAAGCAGTGTGATATCGATGTCCTGTCAGCATATCCGATCACACCTCAGACGATTATCGTTGAGGATTACCAGCGCTTTTTCGCCGACGGTGAAGTGAAGACAAAGGTCATACCCGTGGAGTCCGAACACAGCGCGATGTCTGCTTGTATCGGAGCATCTGCGGCCGGAGCCCGAGTCGCTACGACCTCGGCGTCAGCAGGACTCGCGTTAATGTGGGAAGTTCTCTATTGTGCTAGCGGCCTACGACTGCCGATAGTCTTGGCTGTGGCCAATCGTGCACTCTCAGCTCCTATCAACATCCATAATGACTGGAGCGATTCCTACGGCGCTCGTGATAGTGGCTTCATTCAGATGTATTGTCAGAGTTGCCAAGAAGCATATGATACCACCATAATGTCTTTCAAGATTGCTGAAAACCACAGCGTACTGCTGCCTGCCATGGTTTGCATCGATGGTTTCATTCTCAGCCATAATGTCGAACACGTGGAGCTACTGCCAGACGAAGTTGTGCGGGATTTTATTGGCATCAGAGACCCGGCGCAGGTCCTTGATCCTGACAAGCCCATCACCATAGGACCGATATGCTTTACAGACTATTACTTTGAAGTCAAGGAACAACAAGACAGAGCCATGAAGGAAGTCTTCAGGGTCTACAAGGAAGTTGAGTCTGAGTTTGAAAAGATAAGCGGTCGGTCTTATGGTATCTACGAAACTTACAGAACAAAAGACGCCGATATAGTCTTACTGACCCATAGCAGTCCGGCAGGAACAGCAAAGGCCGTTGTTGATGCGCTTCGTGACCGCGGGGAGAGGGTTGGCCTGCTCAGGCTGAAGCTGTTCAGACCTTTTCCGGCTGCGGAGATTGGCAAGGAACTTGCTTCTGCTAAGGCCGTCGCAGTCTTTGAGAAGTGTCTCTCGTTCGGAGCAGCCGCTAATCCTCTGGCTCTGGAAGTACGGACAGCATTATACGAACAACCAAAGAGACCCTTAGTAACAGACTTCGTGATTGGACTGGGAGGACGTGATGTCCCTCCTACCGTGATCGTTGAGGGGTACAACAAGACCAAGCAGTATTTGGAGAAAGGCAAGGCTCCCTTCTACGAGACATTGGGGGTGCGCAAGTGATGTCAGTCAAACTCAAGGATATGATTCAGTCACCGCAGATTATGAGCTCTGGTCACCGAATGTGTGCTGGCTGCGCGGCTCCGCCCATAATCAAGATTATGGGATTCGCATTGAGAGGTCCGACAATCATATGCAACGCAACCGGGTGTTTGGAAGTGGCAACTACAATCTATCCTCAGACTGCGTGGAGGATTCCATGGATACACGTTGCCTTCGAAAATGTTGCAGCCGTTGCATCGGGCATCGTTGAGGGCATCAACGCTATGAAGGAGAAAGGCCGGTACAAGCACGAACACGTTGACGTAATCGCCATCGGCGGAGATGGTGGCACGTTCGACATAGGCTTTGGCTCGCTCAGTGGCGCCCTTGAACGAGGACACGACTTCGTGTACATGGTGTACGATAACGGAGCATACCAGAACACTGGTATCCAGAGATCAGGCGCGACACTTCCGGGGCAGGAGACTACAACCTCATGGGCGGGAAAAGCAGAACCCGGTAAGAGAGAACGCAAGAAACCGATAGCCGAGATCGTGGCCGCTCATAGGATACCTTACGTTGCTACTGTTGATCCGTTCCATTATCGGGACTTCATCACCAAGTTTCGGAAGGCACTGGAGGTCGAAGGACCAGCATTCATTCATGCGTTCTCGCCATGCCCCAGAGGATGGAGATCAGAGTCGTCCAAGAGCATGGAACTCGCAAAGCTTGCTGTCGAGACCGGCATACACCCGCTGTATGAAATAATAAACGGCGACGAATACATCATGTCAGCCCCTAGCAAGAATCTCACCGAACTGAAGCCTGTGGACGAGTACATGAAGTTGCAGGGACAGTTCAAACACCTCTTCAGTCCTCAATGGGAAGATTTCAGAAAGCAAGTTCAGGAGCAGGTTACTGCTGACTGGGAACGGCTTAAGAAAAAGTGCGGCATCGCGTAAGCTCCTGCTCGCGGAGAATCGGCTGTTGTATACTCCTCGCGTTCGTGGTCAATGGTGACTCCGTTGCACAATGCTCCATATCACAGGTGTATAGTTTCTCTAGCTTGACGAGCGAGTGGTAACCGACAAAATATGTTAATATGTACGGTCAGGGAAGAGTCGTCTAGGCCCGAGCCCCGCTCCCTGAACGGGCAGTGGGACTTGGCTGATACAAGAGCCGGAGAATCGACCGATGACATGTCCTGAGTATGTCAAAGCAGACAATAAGTGCAAGGTAGATGGCTTCAAGTTCTATCAGGGTATGAACACGCCCTGTGAATATGTTGCCAAGCGCGACAAGTGCCCCAGACTAGTAATTAAGTAGGGCGCTTGTGAGACCTTCTTTTTGGCCCAGGCCTAGAGCTGTTGGGACTCAGAGTTCCCAGCCCCGAGTCGGCATCATGATAGAATCAGACCCATTAGCTCGTTTTAGTTCTACAGCGTTGAGAGTCTGAACCCAAGATGCGAGAGACGACGTTGCGCCGATGAATTTCATGACAGACACTCGCCGAACGGCGTTATCCAAAAGCATCATCTTAGCCCAAAAGCAGCAAGAGTTATCTACAGAGTCTCACCGCATCTGCTCAACTTTGGTGGTACGCCAAGATGGTGAAGGCCTACGTTCTAATCAAAACCGCAAGTGGGTCAGAAGACGAAGTCTTGAGGAATATCCTTGCCCTCTCGGTCGTTGAAGAGGCGCACAAGGTGTTCGGCCCGTATGATATTGTGGTCGAGGTCCGTGGCAGAGACATCGAGTCAGTTGTGGAAATAGTAACCGGGCGTATCAGAAGAATCAAAGGGCTGTTCGAGACGCAATCGTTGCTGGTCATTGACCCTGAACTTGACCTAACGTCATCCAGTCTTGCATCTTGATTCAAGACTGTATGTCTGCATGTGCAGGGGTATCGCGAGAGTATGTCCGAGAATCGGTTAAAAGAAACCGAAAGGCAGGCGACACGAATGGACCAATCCCAAGGAGGTAACAGGGATTCCCAGAAAGACCTTATCGCGAAAACCCTTCATGCTGATGCTACTAGATGATTCGGGAGAGATCAAGGCAGTCAAGTTCGATCCCAATCTTGTCACGAGCGAACATGCTGTCATAGTGCTCGACGAGTATAACGATACGTGCTGGGTTTGGATAGGCCGCAACGTAGGCATGCCAACCAGAATGCACGCAATACGAATGGGGAAGAGCGCACAGAAATCCGGACACAAGGTGAAGAATACAACTGTCGGGATGGCGTTGTCTCGTATTGTCGAGATGAATGAGAAGAGTGACACAGACCCCGATATCGCAGCAGCCATCTCCAACTTCAGAGACGCTCTGAAATCGAGGTGGAGCTTCGAGGATGAAATCCTAGCTTTCGATGAGAGCAAGATCCCGACCAGTGTGACATCGTTTCCTCGCAGGACGGAGGCACCAGCAACGTTGACTGCTGAGACAGTGGCTTCGCCGCCAAGACCTCAGCCGACAAAGTCAACTCCATGGTCTCCGAGACCCGCAGCAACCCCAACGACTTCCAAGCCAGAGTCAGGAATACAGAGACTCGACAGGAACGCAGAACAGAAGCTGGCCTTCCTCCTTCTATCTACGGTGAAGCATGCGGATATTGTTTACACTGAGAGAATCACTCGAGATGGCAAACCGGGTATCAAGATTGAAGCACCGGGCGTTGTCGTATTCGAGGCACTTGTGGACGGCAGCATGGTGAAGGTCACCCCGCCCGATTTCGGAGGATCGGAAGCTGCCGCGCGCATAAGGGCCGAATACGAGGCTCTGATAAACAGGTAGGTTCTGTTCATCTCAGGGCTGATGCATTCCACTTTCTGGGCCGAGATGAAGAGTCCCGGCCCGAACATCCTTTTCCGACTACGTGTCTAACGTGAATCGGGGCCTCTCAAAACTGTCTCATGGGTACTTCTTGGCCCCCGTACGACTCCAGTATTGGTACAGATTCTTGAAACCGGCTTTCTTATACAAAGCTAGGGCGGGCGCGTTGTTTTCCTCGACCTGCAAGTAAGCAGCACTTGCACCATGCTCATTCCCCCACGCTGCCAAAGACCGGATGACAGAAGTGGCGATGCCTAGCCGTCGGTGTGTTGTCAATGTTTCAACTGCGAATAGACCCATCCACTCCCTTTCTACCACTCCCAGTCCCACTCCCACTACGTTCCCGGATAGTCGGACCAATGCGAAAGCTCGTGTCGTGTTGATTCGCTCAAGTATGCCCCCTCGGCTCTTGATTGCCGTCTCGTCATACTGCCCTGCTAGGGCATAGGTCGACAACCAATCGGATGTCAACTCTGGCCTTATCTCAACGTTGTGAGATGCTCTGATGGCAGCCAGCCTATGCAGAGCCATTGTCTCAACCCTCACGGTAAGATCCGTGACGTAACCCCGTTCGACCAGCCTTGAGTCAAGTTTCGGCGGGACACTGGCCTCAGTTATCTGAAATCTCGGTTCGATTCTCCGTTCACTGTAGAAATGCTCAACGGCATCAATTGCCTCGTCAAGATTCCTTCTTGGATCACCTAATGGCAAGACGCTGTTTGCTCTGCGTGTAACTCCGTCGTTTGCTCTGAGCTTCCATCCCCCGATATGCACAATCTCACGAGCAGGCCATCCATTAGACGAAATTTCCTCTAGCTCAATTATCTTCCCGCTCGTGGTCATTGGAGTGACGCCCGGGCTGACGCGGGAGCCCTTTCTATATATAGCAGCCGATGCCTAGCAGCATTTACGTCACGTTAATCAATACGCCATTCTCACTCTTCGAGTAGGGAATCACACATGAGCGAACTTCGCTGGAACTCAATGCTTGGCGAATGGGTTATAGTCACTCCCAAGAGAGCTGGAAGACCCTTTCAGGAAAAGGACAGGGAGTGTCCGTTCTGCCCCGGCAAACGTGAGACAACCGGTCAATGGGATGTGCTCACTCTGGACAACAAGTTCTCAGCGTTGAGCCTAGAGTCCGGTCCTGTAAGTCTTCAGCAGGGCGTCGTGATAGGAGCTCCAGCATACGGTATCTGCAAGATAATCGTTCTTTCTCGTGACCATGACAAACAGATAGAGAGGATGGATGACAAGCAGATAGGCACCGTGTTCAGAGAATACCTCAGAGTATTCAACGAGTTAGACCGACAGAAGGGTATCGAATACGTAATGGAATTCGAGAACAGAGGCAAGGCAATAGGCGTCAGCTTGGACCACCCGCATGCTCAGGTGTACGCTCTGCCGTTTGTGCCTCCACGAATTGAGAGAGAAATCGAGCAGTCCGGAAAGATGTGGGAGAACGATGATTCTTGTCTTGTGTGCGAGACTCTGCATGGCGAGATTAAGTATGGAAAGAGGATTCTGAACGAGACCAAGAACTTTGTTGCATTCGTTCCATATGCG
>PRDJ01000067.1 GCA_003345555.1 Candidatus Thorarchaeota archaeon | reverse complement strand
CAACGATCGCTATGATTGCGTAGATCAGTAGCGAAGGTCTCTTATTCTAAGTCCGTATTCGGGTTGTGAATACACTCAATCAACGACCAAGTGGTAATCGGTCGCTTCTGTACTCATTATCCATGTACTGGCACTGTTTTGCGAGGATAACCCTGATTATCTGAGTCTATTCCTGGTCCGACCACATCATGACTCGGTCTTCGAGTATGACGCCATATACCAACCCATGCGAAATCTAGCACATCAGCACCAAAACGAGCTTGGTGGACAGGTCGCCTATTCTATCGATGCTATGCATCGACATTCGTTAGTGTAAAGCATAACCAGACTGTTATGCCGTCAAATGGTACATCATGTACCACAATAAGGCTGTACGATTAGAGCAAGCATTTGAAATATAGAATCGGTGAATAGTGATAAGATATCGCTCACCAATCTGCAGGGATCCAAAGAGAAGAAAATGTGTGAGACGGTCACAGACGCTGGTTCGGCTAGTGTGAGACTGAGGGATAACGGAGCCCGTAAGCGGAGACCAAGGGTTTACATGGAGATTTCCCGTGCTCTCTTCTCAGGAGACATTTGCAGGCTTTTCGTTCAGGGCATAGCTTATATCCACGAACTATGTAGGCGGCGAACGCCGGGAGCAAGTGACGGTTCTCCGTGAGTCGTTTTACTTCTCAGGTTCCTCCTGATGCCCTCTTTGGGCGAGCCCGGACAACCAGTTGAGAATGATGATAAATGATTGAGTTGACGCTTATACTAGCTCTGAGCGGCGTGCTCTTGATCATGTCTGCCTTATTCCGACTGAGGAGATTCGGACGGTACAAGGTCTTGAGAACGACCCTTGAGAATCAATTCGACGTATCGAACTTGGACCTTTCAGGAAGGACCGAATACAGCAACTGTTTCTCACATCAATGGTACATTGACATTATGAGAACTACAAAACACGGTCGAATTGGCGAATGGTTTCAGCGTCAAATGACCGACAGAACGATTGCGACATTCCTTTGGTTCGCGGTTCTCCTTGGGTCCGCCGCGATGATCCTTGGCATGGTGCTTATTTCGTCAATCAGGCTCCTTCAAGCTGGACTGCTAGTTCTCCTCTTTACACTGATCGTGATGGTTGGGTCGGGTGGGGTCAACATCTCAGAAGAGCTACTGATTGCTCTGCTTAGAATCAAGCAAGACGAATACAGACGGGACGACTATCCGTACGTGAGAATCGGAATGAGGACAATCGTGACATGGAGTGTGTTTTGTCTGGTCGTAGGGATAGTATTCCTGATCAGCGCACCGTTCAACTCTCTACTCTTGGACTTGGTCGGGACTGGTGTAGTATTGTTTGGAGACGCGGTCCTATGGGGACCAATGTTTTCACTCTTCAACGTGTGGGCACCACTCGGCGTAGTCTATATCAGCTTGGTTGTCCCGTTCATCTTCATAATCATCCCGGTGACAATCTATATGCTATACCAGCGTATCAGATTTGGACCGGCTTGAAAGCCTCCCGTGTATGAACTCACTGGTATCAACCAGGCCGCCACCGCAGAAAGGTCGAATGTAAGTCTTCATTAGTTAACGGGCAGACGTCTTGCTGAACGTTGCCCAACTGAGCTGCCAGCAGCAGTTGAGGTCATAGGAGGAGACTCACGTGGATAGACAGCGAAGTGTCGTGAAAGTTTGGAGGAGCCAACCAACTCTTGAAGGCGCTGGTGTGCATCTCAAACGAGCCTTCGGATTCTTCGAGGTGAAGGAGCTCGATCCGTTTCTATTGCTTGATGACTTTCATTCAATGAAGCCCACTGACTACATTGCCGGATTCCCGTGGCACCCTCACAGGGGAATAGAGACCGTAACTTACATGCTAAGTGGACGAGTGAAACACAAAGACAGCCTTGGAAATGGTGGAGATATCGGGCCGGGGGATGTGCAGTGGATGACTGCGGGAAGCGGCATAATCCACGAGGAGATGCCTCAGCGAACAGAGGGTATGCTGGCGGGATTCCAGCTTTGGGCGAATCTGCCGGCGTCACACAAGATGATGGACCCTAGATACCGAGGAATCGACAGTGCTGAAATCCCGGAGGTCTCGCTCGACAGCGGGGCCAAGGTCAGAGTGATCTGCGGAGAAGTAGATGGTGTGGTCGGGCCAGTCAGAGAAATAGTGACAGACCCGGAGTACCTTGATGTTATAGTACCTCTAGGAGCAGTATTCAGAAGGGAAATCAAGAAGAGCTACACTGGCTTCGCTTACGTCATTGAGGGCAAAGGATTCTTTGACAAGAAAGCTAGTAGCCCTGTGGATTCTGAGAGCCTTGTCCTGTTCGGAGACGGGACAGAAGTACAAATTCGTGCCGCAAGACAGTCGGTTCGCTTTCTCTTGGTCTCAGGTAAGCCGCTAAGGGAGCCAGTTGCATGGGCAGGACCGATTGTGATGAACACAGAAGAGGAATTGGCGCTCGCTTTCGATGAGTACAGGGCAGGCACGTTCCTGAAGCATCAGTGACCCTTGGCCCTCATCTTGAGACTTTGCCATCTCGAGCACCGTTTTTTCTCGAATCACAAGCGTGTACGGTTTCTAACGAGCGTGTACGGATGTCGAGTGTGTATGAGGAGCTGCGGCCGCGGACTTCCACCAGATTTCAGCGTTTACTATCTATGTCGTCGCGGAGGCGATGTGTGCCTTGGGATTTCAGCACGGCTGAGATGACTGCCAAGTGAGTTTCAGTACACGTTCTCTGCGAGTCCACACGGTTGTCAAGGTTCTGCGTGTACCTAGTGTGTCACCCGTGTACGTTCAAGAAACTCAGGCCAAGGTTTTAAGACCGGCATCCGATCTTGTCGCACAGATATGACGATAGACACTGACGTAGCAATAGTCGGAGCTGGACCCGCTGGTCTGACTGCGGCAAGAAGGCTTGAGCAGCTGGACATCGATTTTGTCCTATTGAGTAAGGAGGAGGTGCCATGTGAGCACAAGGTATGTGGGGGTTTCATGCCTTCAAGAGCCTTGAAACATCTTGGCAGCAGAGAGATACCCGGTTCGTATCCTGTAAGGAGCATTCGGATGAAGTTTCCGAATGTTGAGTTGACCACTGTTGACTTCGAAGAGCCGGTTGGGATCAACGCGACTCGTAAGGTACTTGGAGAGGCGATGCTTCGGGCGGTCAGCAGATCATCACGGCGTGTTTCTCTCGCGTCGGAGGTTCAGTCAGTAGCAGTTGCCTCTGGTGGATGTTCTCTAAGTTACATAAGGGGCGGTGAGAAGCAGCAATTGAACTGCAATATCCTGATTGATGCAAGTGGTGTAAACGCAGTGTCAGCCAAGTCCGGATTAGTCAGGTCTCGCATTCCGAATGACGGAATGGGTTACGCCGTTCAGTTTGAGATGCATCGCAGTCAATCCATGCCTCCATTTCCGGAGGCAAATTACTTCCTCTACGGTTCCGAGTTCTCACCTCGGGGATATGCCTGGGCGTTTCCTAGAGGACATGAAATGGCGATTGGGACAGGGGGTCTAGTTACGAGTGTCCAGCAATCCCAAGTAGGACTGTCAGAATACCTAGAGAGAATCACGAAAAACACTGGCTTCATTACATCGGTACTCGAAGGCGCCGAAGTCGAGAAGAAGGAAGCCGCCCTGATGCCTCTAGCCGGTGTGGTCAGGCCTTCGTTTTCAGAACACATTCTCCTAGCTGGCGACGCAGCCGGCCACTGTTCTCCAATCACTGGCGAGGGCATATACTACTCCATGATAGGAGGAGACGCGGCCGGAACTGTCGCTGCGGAAGCCGTCAGAGAAAGAGACTTCTCAGCCAAGTTCCTTTCGAGATACGAGCGGCTTTGGATTGGGAAGATAGGTTCTGATCTCAAATGGGGACTATGGCTGCAGAAGCGGCTCGTCCGCAGCGGATCCTCCGGTTTTGGTTCGAGACTTCTCAAATCCGAGAAGACCACGAGAACGATCGCTGAAATGCTGGTCGGAATGAGGTCTGTCACGAGCACAATCAAGGCGGTTTTGCCTAGCTACTTGGGCTCAAAGATTTCTGGTTAGTCCGTAGCCGACGGGCAGACTAAGACCCAGAACCCCTCATCTTGTTGACGATGAGACATCTCTCGCGGTATGCCTTGTCTTCAAGCTCGTTTATGAAATCTTCGAGCTTCTTGACCTTCGAGAATTCCTCTTCGATTCCTAAGTCGCGTACGGTAAGCAGTGCCTTCTTCTTCTCAATGCGAACGTAGACACCACCAATGCCTACGTTGTGTTTCATGTAGACTGGGTCCTCCTGGTTCTTAACACGGTAGAACCCTTGTCTTCTAAGCATCCTTGTGAACATCAGCATTTGCGTCTAGCCCTCCCGGCGGCAGACGAGTCCGGAGTACACGTTACCATAATATAAATGAAACGGGGTCTCCCGGTAAACGCTTCTCTTGGCTTGCTTTGGCAGCTTTGCCTCAGGCTGACTCAGGTATGTTTGGCGCGCAACAGCTGAAACACAGCGTGTACCGGGCCATCAGCTTTACGCATACCTGAGCTACTGAGCGTGTACTGCGGCCTAGGTCAAAGCAAACAGAGAGACCCCGAAGCATCCAAGTCTGGCGCTTTCGACGGATTCTGCGGAACGTATATACGGTGACCTTGACTGGTCAGGATTCAAACTAGCGTCGGTTGGTCGCCACTATGGATGTATGGAGCGATATCTTCGGAGCTATCATCAACTTCCTCCGTCCTGTTTCTACGATGCCATGGTCTGCAGCGTTCGTGCTGGCCGTCGGTGTCCTGCTGGCTGTCATTTCAAGCGTCATCACGGTCAAGATGGTCGACGTTGAGAAGCTCAAAACAGGGCAAGAGGAGCTTCGGGCATGGCAGAGGAAGCTCAGCGAGGCAAGAAAGACTATGGACCCAGTCCTCTTGCAGGAACTAACCAATGATCAATCACGCATTATGCAGATTCAGTTGTCGATGCAGAGCGCCAGAATGAAGCCATGCTGTGTGTTCTACGTCCCGTTCCTGATTATCTTTGCCATTCTCAACGGACTATATGGTGCTGCTCCTGTGGCGGTTCTTCCATTCAACCCTCAAAACGCTATTCCATTTCTGGAACCTTGGCTAGGAGTATATGTTTCCGGTGCCGGGTTCGGTCTGTGGTTCTGGTCATGGTACATGCTGTCGGCTCTTGGTCTAGGCACAATGGTTCGTAGAGTGTTCGGAATCCCGAATGTCTGAATAGGCCAGTGTCACTAGATACTCGCCATAGATGTCCCTTCGTAACAGACTTATTCAGGACTTGTAGCTGATTAGCATATGAGTTCCCAGCGAGCTAAGGTATACTTTGGGTCTGTGAAGCAAGGCAATAGAGCGAAGTTTGCTAGCTTTGCTGCCAAGGTTGATGAGATTGTCAAGAAACTCGACTTGTCCACCATCCAAAAGAAGGACAAGGTCGCCATCAAGATGCACCTTGGATATGAGGATAATTATCAGACTATTCCTGTGTTCTTTGTGCGGCGAGTAGTCGAAGCGGTCAAAAAGACCGGTGCATTTCCATTCATAACAGATAATCCGACTTCCGTGTACAACGCGGTCAATCGCGGGTACACGTCGGAAACCTGCGGCTGCCCTTTGATACCATTCGACGGTGTGAAAGACAAGTATCTCTACAAAGTGAATATCGATTTCAAAGGAGTCGAGTTCCTCGAAATGGGCGGCGTTCTCCATGACTCAGATGCACTCATTGATCTGTCTCACGCCAAAGGTCACAACACCTGTGGCTACGGCGGCGCAATCAAGAATCTAGCTATCGGAGCGTTTTCAGCACAGAGCCGCTGGAACAAGTATCACACTATCTGGCAGTCAATCCCATATTGGAATCCGGACAAGTGCACGCCCGAACATGCAAAGAAGCTGGTCGAATCATGTCCTGAGCACTTGATTACGTACAAGAATGATGAGCATAGGCTGAACGTCGAGTTCGACATGTGCAATCAGTGCATGAAGTGCATTGAGGTGGACAAAGGCGCTGGCTGTCTTGAGATAAAGCAAGAGCACTTCTCAGCATTCCAAGAGATGATGGCCATAGGCACTAGCAAGGTGCTGGAGAACATCCCCAAGGAGAAGAGATTCTTCATTAACTTCGCAATTGAGATTATCCCGTATTGCGACTGTTGGCCATTCGCACAGCCCTGCATTGTCAACGACATAGGAGTTCTTGGTTCTCGAGACATCGTTGCGATAGAAAAGGCCACTCTGGATTTAATCGCGAAAGAGGGTTTGAATGAATCAATGATACCTCTCTATTTCAGACCAAACCTCGACCGCAAAGTGAACCTCCATCCGTTCCAGAGAATACACGGGCCGATGAAGAACCCATACATCGTTGTGGACTATGCAGAGAAGCTGGGCCTAGGAACGAAGGACTACGAGCTCGTAGAAGTACTCTCCCCGGCATCCACAGTCTCCATGAAGGCCCCGACGCATGTTACGGAGATCGAGCCCACTTTCTTCTAATGACTGAAATGCTCTAGCCGGATATCTGGGAAACGATAGCGCAACCAAGGACGGGATGCTGCATTCGTCACGACGCAGACTGCGTCGGATATTCAAACACATGAACACTAATCCGTATCGTGGGTCGTCTTCATCCTGTGATGCCGGAACACGAGGAAGAATCCAATCACTCCTGAGATAAACAGT
The DNA here is from genome assembly GCA_003345555.1 of Candidatus Thorarchaeota archaeon. Classification (GTDB taxonomy): domain Archaea; phylum Asgardarchaeota; class Thorarchaeia; order Thorarchaeales; family Thorarchaeaceae; genus OWC5. Next base: position 51,234 of record PRDJ01000067.1, on the reverse strand, counting down.
CCAATGTCAGCGTAGACTCCCAAGGCTAGAACAGACAGGATTCCGGTGATTCCAAAGATGCTAGGCAGAATCAGGACAATCGATGGTATGCGCTTGTCTGCCCATAACAACAGGCCGATGGTGAACACGGCAACTGGACCGGGAGCGGTCCCGAACGCAGGATATGAGACGGGCGAGTGGCCGCTCACCATAGCGATGAGCTGGTAGAGCCCAATCGCATACGTCATGAGAATGGTTCCTATTACGTACGACAGCCCCGTCTTGTTCTTGAAAGAGAGAGCCTTCTGAAACACGCCGAAATACAGCAAGATAAGACCCTGAAGCGTAAAGACTGCGGCAATGGTATAGCCAAACCAGACGAAAGGAAACCCAAAGATGACCGGGACAAACGAACGGAAGTAGATGAGACCAAATACAATCCCCGCCACCGACCAGACATAGGCTAGAATCAACGACACGAGCTGGTTCGAATAAACCGTCTTCCTGGAGGGCAAGTAATAGCATAGGACTCCAAGAACCCAAGTGATTCCAACAAGTGGGAGGGTCGCCCAGTTGAAGGCTGTGATTATGTTGAAGAAATCTGTGTTGCTCAAAGTCAACCTTTCCCCGATCCATGATCAGTCTCATATAGGGTAATGTTTGCTAAAAAGGATTCAGTCTGACATCGGCATGGACCTTTTGCGGGTTCATGGCTGCGCCCACGTCAGTTCCTCGCGTAGCTCGTGTTATTAGGAGACATTGCTACTATCTCTGCCCGTTGAAGGTCTATTGCTGGGTGGTGACCCAACCAAAGTAGCCTTAATACACGAGATTCTGTATGTAAATCGGGTTTTCTTCACTCTAGACCCGTCTACATGTCCTGTGTCGCCGGAGATAATGGACTATGCCGAGCGGTCTCAAAGCTGCAAAGGTGTCGACCCCAGAGGAACGTCTCAAGAAGTACAGGGAACTTCTCGGTAAGCTAGCCATTGAGGACTCTACACTGAGCCAGGAAGCACAAGGCCCGATGGGAGAGAGTGGATTCAAGGGCAATCCCATTGGGAAGGGCGCAGCGAAAGACGAACTAACAGGAGCCGCCCTACGGATGAGTGCCGCGGGCTTCGACCCTTCTCGGCCTCGAAGTAATCCGCTTGCCGTACACAGAACTGAGTCGCTTAAGGCTGCGGGATCACAGGGTCAGATTGGCGGACAGCTGAAATCCGCGACAGTCGCTTCAGCTGATGGCAAGAACCGGATACTACTGAAGGTAAAACAGAAGTCCATCGACTCCGAAATTGAAGAAGTTAGGCGGCTAAGAGAAGACCTTGAAAGAAGATTCGAAAAAGGGCGCATTGACAAGGCCGAATACGAGCGTGAACTCGAAGAGCTCATAAAGCGGGGGCAGACTCTCTTGGTAAGAAAGATGGACGTCTGCAAAGAGCTGGAAGCGCTTGGGCAAAAGTGAAGCGGTCATTCGGGTACTAGGTTTTGGCGATAGTCTTACGGCAGGCACACCTGGATATGACCCGCTCGATCATTCTGGTGATGAGAAATCCCAGTATGGCTACTGGCTTGTCAGAGTGGCGAGCAAAGAGCGAGGGCTCCACATTGACTTCGACAATCAGGGCGAGCCCGGGGAGCTTGTGCGACATATGTTGCCGCGTCTAAAGAAAGCGATGAACGTAGGCAGCTATCGTGCTGTCATAATCCTAGGCGGCAGCAATGATATTGGATGGGGTGGCGATTCTCGGACGATCTGTACTTACGTGGAATCACTTTGGGAGCATGCACTCGACAGAGGCTCGCGAGTAGTAGGTTGTACCGTTCCGCCAATCGGATTCGAGTATCCTGGCCTGCAAGAAACGCAAGCTCGACTCAATGAGATGATTCGCACATCGGGTAAAGAATACGATGGCCTTGTTGTGGTGGACTTATTCAACAGCCTTTCAGACGAGCAAGGTCTCTTGGCCCCGGAATTCGATAGTGGCGACGGGCTTCACCTAAGCGTGGAAGGGTACAAGCGCATGGGTGAATCTATCTGGCAGAGCGGTGTGAAGGTTCTGTTAGAGTAATCGCACCAAAAGAGCCTGCCTCATATCGGCATCCAAGCAGAAAGAATGCTTCCACATGAACGAGAATCACAATGCGTGGATCTGCAATGTGACCACTCATACCGATAATGTGATATGAAACTCGACAGACAGGCAATGCTGACACTACATGCAACACGAAAGCAACGTCCATAGACGTCAAAGAGCAGACCTAGGTCCCGAGCATCCATGGGGTGACCGAGGCCAAGCGCTGTTCCAACTCGCGTTCTTGATCCTATGGATAGCTGACTCTTTCGTATTCCGTTTGTCGACAGTTTCAGTTGGCTATTCCCTACTGTATACTGGTGTTTTGCTTGCAGGCTTCTTTATCCTTCTGGGAATCTGGCTTCATCGTGCATCGAACAGAGTCGTATTTGGGCAAGTTCGAGATCCACCCCGCGTAATTGAAGAGAGCGTTTTTTCTCATGTGCGTCACCCCATGTATCTGGGAAGCCTATTCATCGACTTGGGACTCACTGTAGCAACCTTCTCCATATTCTGTGTTGACCTCTTTGCCATCATGTTCGTTTTCTATGACCGAATTGCCGCGTATGAAGAGCGAGATCTCTCTAAGCGATTTGGAAATGCGTATGCAGACTATGCGCGACGTGTGCGAAGATGGATTCCAAGTCCATAGGCAGCTATTGCCAAGTTCGGGCGTGCTTTCTATCTGAATGCACCCTATGACCGCACGATACAATCAAAAGCACCAAATGCAAGTCTCTTGCCTGCTTGTCAAACGAGCGGAGAACTGACCATGGCCACCGAACGCCAAAGTGTCGCCACGGACAAGATGGCATTTATCGACATGGTAAGCGACATGAGTAGGCGTGGCGACTTCTCTGCAGTCGCGGAAACACTCGAAGGCTACTGGATTAACAAGTCAAAGTATCCATGGCATTCAGTCTACCCAGTTCTTGAGAAGCGCTTGCTTTCTAGGAAGCCAGACTCTGATTTCTCGAACACGCTCCTACTTCTACGAGATGCAGTGTTCGGAGCTGTGGGTTTGACCTCACTCAGCTTGGCCCTTGATGTAACCACGGAGGAGGTTGTCAGAAAAATTACCAAGCAACAATCATGGAAAGAGGCGCAGCGTAATGTCCGGAAGTTCCTATCAGACATTGTTTCAGATATGATAGCAGGCGGCGAAATCAAACACCTGACTCCTTTGGGTCTCTCTGCGGACGGTCTTGGTTTTCTCGTGCCCGTCTTGCGACAAGCACAGTTAGAGGAGTTCAGGCGCGCGAAACCGAAAATCATGAAGGGATATCTCAATCTAAGGCCCTTGTCCAATTCTGTTATCGGACGGACTCTGCTCAGACAGCTCGCTATCAAAGAAGACAGACTGGAGGAGCAGGATCCTCGTGTGACCTCTTTGCTTGAGAGCTATGAGCACATGCTTGTCGACATTGAGATTGGCGAGGAGGCCACAGCTGGCGCCGCTCCTGAGACAGAACAGGCAACTATCATTGGCGGGCCAGTGAAGGAATACGCAGGCCGAAAGCCAACGAAAGCCGTTGAATCTCGAGGCTCGGGAGTTCAGACCAACTTGACAGAATATGTTGGTCGGTCCCCGGGTGAGGCAGAATTCAAGCCAAAGCCTCATCATGGTCATCCCAAAACAAGACAACGAAGAAAATCGCAGGAGCGGCAGCCTCCACTATCTGATCGTAAGTGAGATTGGAGATGATTGCTTTGAAAGGAAAGAACGCAAAGCCAATGAAAACGAAGGTAAGTGTTTCAGAGGCTGAGCGGAAGGCAATCAATCAACTCCGTGTCATTGCTTGGAACTTGGATTCTCCCAACTTGGCCGAGATGTACGAGGCGGCTAGCCACTTGGCTACACAACCTGTGACAAGGTCTCTCCTTCCAAAGGCCATGAGCGTTTCAAAGGCCGACGACCCCGTTATCAGGAAAGCAGCTCTCAGGGTGGCAGGCCAGAACGCGTACGGTCAGTACGTCCGAGAACTCGCTTCGCAGCTCAAGGAAGTTAATCCTGCTGAGCGTGAGCAGGTCCTCCAAGGCATTGAAGAGAAGTTCACTCAGACCGGGGGCCCAATCTCTACAGCAGAGCAGAAGCGTTGGGTCGAAGCTCTACAGTCTCTCGGGCGAGAGCATCAGCCAACAATCGTGGGCATCATGGCCCTACTTGGGGCTGTTGGTACTCAGTGGGTGAAAGAACTGGTCTCCGAACGAGTGGAAACATTGAGTTTCGGTAGTGTTCAGAGACTGACAGCATTTCCCGAAACAACACGCGGCAACCTACTGAAGATGGTATGTCAAAGCGCGGCCGAGAAAAGAGCTGACTTGGCAGCCTACATATGCCCGCTCGTCAATCCTAAGACCGTCCAGTTCCTTTCTCCGTTCTTGAAACACGGCAACTGGCAGGTCAGATCTCAGGTTGCACAGGCGGTCGCCAAGCTGGGGGTCATTGCGCCGGCAGGCATCATCATGGACCTAATCGCAGATGGAGACTGGCGTGTGAAGCAGGCCCTACTAGATGACATGAACGTCAAAGGCTCCAGGTTTCTTCCTCTTCTGAAGATACTGGGATACCTCGTGCGGGATCCTCACGCAAGAGTGCATGGGCTTGCCGGAAGAACTCTATTGCGGCTCGGTTCGGAGCCCTGCCGTGACTCCAACCTCTCTGCTCAGCGCGAGAAGACAGAGAAGGAATTCAGAGCTCAGCTCCTAGAAGCGGCGCCTGCGAACACCGATATTGGCTCGAGCTGGCTCGGAGTAAGTCTCATCGAGTCGTTTCCTATCCCCGTAATGTCAGAGGAAGAAGAGGCGGGAGGCAGCAAGGAGGCCCCTCAGGGAGTCAGCCTTGAGGATCTTGGTGCCAGCAAACCAGCTAGTGCGCCTAGACAGAATGCCAGCGTAGATCTCATGGCTGCTCTGCTCGGTGCGCGCGATGCCGCCAAGTCGCGGCGGCCAGTACCAACTAAAGAAACCACTGAGGTCGAACAAGAGCCTATCATCACGCAGATAGAATCCACGCCTGCTGACACTTTCATGAGGCTACTTCGAAACATGACTGCTACTACGGGAAAAGTAGTGGAGATATCTAAACTGAGAAACAGTGCTGCGTCTTCGGGTCTCGATGACCAAGAGTTCGACTCCGTGCTGGAGCAGCTTGAACGAGACGGCATTGTGTACCGTTCTGGAAAGGACAGAGTCAGCGTGGCTGATATGGAGCCCTAGGGCTTCAGAGTGTCGAACACTCTCTCAATGTGTTCTCGGCCGAAAGCTCCATCTAGGTGCTTCTGTTTGAGACATAGCGTCATCTGACTGAACGTGATAACAAACACGCAGGATTGATTGACATGGTCGAATCAACTCTCATCAAGGGCGGGCTGATTGTCACGGGTGACACACAGGGAAGAATCTTCCCCGGTTACGTTAGAATCGAGAGCGACAAGATATCGGAGGTCGGAAAGGGAGAGCCGCGTTCTCGGTCGGATGTCGTAGTAGATGCTACGGGATGTGTCGTTATTCCGGGCTTGGTCACTGCTCATACTCACCTGTATGGCATTCTTCTGAGAGGAGCTTCACTCAATATTGAACCCCCGACAGACTTTGCTCAGATTCTCCAGAGGGTTTGGTGGCCACTTGACGAGGCTTTGACTATCGAGGATGCAAGAGCTAGTGCGCTTGCAGCGTCGGCCGATATGATTCGCAACGGTTCCACCTTTTTCGCCGATACCTATTCAGGTCCGAATTCGATTGAGGGCGTACTGGATGCGATTGCTGATTCGAATCGGCAGATTGGAATTCGCTCGATGTTGGCTTTTGAGATTACTGAACGCAATGGTAGTGATGAAGCAGAGCGCGGCATCAAAGAAAATGTTCGTTTTGCTAAGGTCTGTGCAAGAACCAGAGGACTGACCTCCGCGATGATGAGCCTTCATGCTTCCTTCACTGTCAACGATGAAGTAGTCACAGAGGCAACAAACGCGGCATCAGAGAATGGAATCCCTTTGACTATTCACACTTCGGAAGGTCTCGTGGATCTCTATCACAATCTGGAAAAGCGGGGAGAAAGAACTGTCGAAAGGCTCGCCAGACTTGGGGTCTTGAGACCTCGGACGGTGCTTGCACATTGTGTCCACGTTAACGACCACGAACTCGGTCTGATACGCAAAAACAACGCGGCAGTGGCCCACAATCCAATGAGCAACATGCTGAATGCCGTTGGTACTGCACCTGTGCCTGATATGCTGGCAAGGGGCATTACTGTCGGCCTTGGCAATGACGGCTGGATATTCGACCCGTTTGAGAATATGAGATGTGCGCTGACCGTACACAGGCTTGCGACGAGAAACCCGAGTGCGATAGGTCCAGAGCAAGTATTCAGGATGGCCACAATCGAAGGTGCTAGATGCTATGGACTTGACAACATGATTGGGAGCATCGAGCCGGGGAAACTGGCGGACCTGGTTCTTCTTGACGCCACTAGGGTCGCCACTCCCGTTGATTCGAGCTCTGTTGTGGGCCACCTAGTAAACACATTCACGGGAAGAGACGTGATGCACGTCTATGTCAACGGTCGGCTGGCAGTTCAGAATGGGAAACTGAAATCGATTCCGGATGAATCGGTGTCAGCTGTATGCAGAAAATCAGCCCGGGCTCTCTGGTCTAAGCTAACACAGGACTCAGAGCTGGCCTAGTAATCCTTTCTAACCGTGAAGTCATTCGGAGGGAAAAAGGAAGAGCAGGGGCAGAAGCCCCTGACGTAGTCTATTTCCTCTTCATGCAGACGACAGCACCTATGATTACGATCACAAGTACCCCAGCTCCGACTAGGAGCATGTTTTGCTGTATGAAGCCAATGATGTCAAACCCTTCAGCCGGCAGGTTATCTCTGATAAACGATACGCTCACCGTCTCATGTGATGTGCTGTTGGAGGACCCAATAACATAGCGAGCTAGAACGCCATCACTCTTGAGATATGACACCTGAAGGGTATTCGTTTCGTCGTCCTCAGTATCTGAATACGTGAGGCCCCAATAGAGAGTGCTATTGGCGTAGTGGGTTGTGGTGCTATTCCACATCACGTAGGTCTTTATCAAGTTCCCAAGCAGGGTGAAGTTCCCGGTGGGCAGAACAAATGGCGTACCGAGGGCCAATAGCCCTAGGAACAGCAGACCGTACAGACCAATCGTGGTCCCATTACTCGACCACCACCAGCCCACGTCCGGGTAAGGAACTTCGGCCCATGTGGTCATGGAATTCGGTATGGCTGGCATGGCACTGGTGATGTTCATGTACAGAGCTTCGTTGAGGCTCATATTTGTTACGCCAGTAGAGGTCAGATGGAAGTTGAAGGCGTCACCGCTTGCCACAGCCCATTCCAATCCTTGGTTAGTAGCTGCTGCAACCGGGGACACAAAAAACACTGCAGAAATCGCAAGCGCGATGAGCAGTTGTAGTGCGCGTTTCATTTGCTAGATTCTCCCTAAAACCACTTGAAAATGGCACGATTACCAGCCATCCAATTGAAGAAAAGCATTGTGTGCGCCGTCGGCCATTTGGTACCACATTGGCCGCGAGAAGACCTGAGTTTGGATTCTGGTGTCCACTGGAAACAGACACTGAGAACTGCAATCACATCTGGAAGCGAAAAGAAAGGAGCAGGGGCAGAAGCCCCCAAGATGACCTATTTCCTCTTCATGCAGACGACAGCGCCCACGATCACGACGACAAGGACACCAGCACCGACCATCAGTATGTTCTCTCGAATCCACCCTATGATGTCGAGTGGCAGACCTCGCGTTATCTGCAGGCTGCCAATGGTGGCATGCGACGTGTTGTTAGTTGAAGTCGCGCTTACCGTTGCCAGAGCACCGTCGTTTCGCTGATATGTCGCCTCAAGTGTGGAGTTGTAGCCGGGGTGGGCTTGGACCAGTTTCATTCCCCAACTTTGTGAATCGCCCACAAATACAGTCGAACTGCTCCACAGTATATAGGTCTGGACCAGCTGTTCAAGCAGTGTGAAGTTGCCAATGGGTAGAACCACCCCTGTCCCGAAGGGTAGGTCGACAAGCACCCAGAACAGTATTGCATATTCTATCTGCATCTCGGTGCCATTGGTCCACCAGGCATCTAGGTCCACAGTCGGAACCTGACTCAATAGAGTCATGGAATCGGGTATTGCAGGCGGGTCTGCAGTGACGTTCAAGTAGAACGCTTCACTCATGTGAAACGTCGCATTGTTGACAGCCAGCGTGTAGTTCAGCCTATCGTGGAGTTGCACCCCCCAGGACAGGCCTTGGTTCGAGGCTGCAGACACGGGGGACGCAAGAAACAGGCTCGAAATCGCAAGCGCGATCAGCACTTGTAGTGCGCGTTTCATTTGTTCAGATCTCCCTAAAGCCAGTCGAAAATGGCTGACTTTGCATGACCACAATTGATGAAAAAGATTGCGTGCGAGCCTGCCTGCAATCTGGCTTCAACCACTGGGCGCCGTCCGGACAACAGGCAAAGCGAGAGAAAAGTTCTTCCGCAACCGCGAAAGGAAAACTCAATGTTACTTATCTCAACGGTTTTGTACAGGGTCGTTCGAGACTGAATGCGAGGAATCTCGCTTGGAGAAGGATCTTCCATACGATGGCCCGCTGTTTGATGCACATTCTCACGCGGCCGACGAGTCTGCTCTCAAACTTATGGTGGGGACTGGTAGGAAATTCGGCGTTGAGAGAGCACTTCTGATTCTGCATAGTCCTCAGTCCTCACGCTTTCGAGAATTGTACCCCGGGCGTTTCGTCTTTGCCAAGTTCTTCTTCGGCAATACACTGCTTACGGATGACCCCACAGGCATAAGAAATGAAATCGCCTCGATGAGAGAGCAAGGCTACTCTGTGGCGAAGATGCATTTTGCTCCATCTTGGAGAGACCGGATTCCGGAAGGAGCGAAACCGATTCCTCCTGTAAACGATGGGCAATTCGATATGTTCTTCGGCCTTCTTTCTGATTTCCAGGTTCCAGTTGTCATTCACATAGCAGACCCTGACACGTACTATGCAACTAAGTACTCCAATAGTGAAGTCTACGGAACAAAAGAGAGCCATATTGGAGACTTTGAAAAAAGACTGTCAAGAAGCGCGCATCTAAGATTCCAGGCCGCACACTTTGGCGCACAGCCCGAACTCTCTCGGCTCGACAATCTGGGGCGGATGTTCGACACCTATCCTAACCTTTATGTCGACACTGGTTCCGCCAGATGGATGGCAAGAGAGCTCGGCAAAGACCCTAAGAGAGCAAGGGCGTTCGTAACTCGTTACTGTCGCAGAATCCTCTTTGGCACTGATTGTGTGGCTCGCTCACTTGAACGGGAATACTATGAGGGGCGCTTCCTGACCGAAAGGCTGTTGTGGGAGACCAACGTTCGCGGAGTTCCACTGCCATTCGTAGATGAAGACACCAAGAACTCCGGGGGCACATTCATCAACGGTCTGTCGCTGTCCAGAAGTGTTCTGAAACGGATATACTGGGAGAACGCACTGGCACTCTATGGAACCTGAAGCTCCCCTGAGCTAGCCCAGCATATCAATGCAATGCTCGATTTCACAGCTGTTGTCTTCTTCCTCTGTGTAGAACTAGTGCAGCGATAACAAGCCACACTGGAGCCACGATGACAAGAACGATTTTCGGATCCACTACGAAAGTGTCTGTCAAATACCTGATAGTTCCGTTCTCGGTATAGTGACCCATACTGTCATTGGCAAAGACCTTCCAATCCAGGCCTTCTTTAGAACCAGTGAAGCTGGTTTCGTAGTAGCTTCTTGTTGCATTTCCCTCTGTTGCTGTCGCTGAGATGTTGTGCCAGACACTCTGTGAAAGCAGCATGTACCTGACAATCACACAGTCAATTCCGTCGGAGTCATCTACCCAAAACGAAAAGTCGTACGTCACGTTGGGGGTGAAGGACCAGTACGCCGAAAGCACTACTTGCGCGCCTGGTGGGAATGGAAGGAGGATCTTGGGATCAGTACCCATGGTTGTGGTAGTTTCTTCACCTGAGGATTCTGGAACGGCGAAGGACAAGACTACAATCGCGGCGAACACCAAAGCACAGACACGTTCACCAAAGCGATCAGGTCTCAAAAGCACTCCCGAATGGAGCTAGACGCGCAATCATAAATGACTTTCCGTGGCAAAAAGATCGGAATCCATTGCGACCGTCTTCTTCATTCTTACCGAGACCTTGGCGATGCCGGCGAAGGGAAGTAACCTATGGTTCTCATCGCCTGATTCTCTTCCGATTCCTGCTCCGAGTAGACAGCTTTGGGGGATTCGTGTTTGTCTTCTTTGAACTACCAGATTCTCCCTTTCTCCGAGGCTTTTCGGGCTTCAGATAGTCAGCAAGCGATGCCTGATGGCGTGCTCCCATTCCCCATCTTCTACCTTGGGCTTCTCTCTCCACGATGCTCTCGCTATGCATATGATGCAGATGGTAGAGAATGGTGGCTGCGGTCAGGTTCACGTCGTAGGCTAGGTCTTGGACGGTTGTCCACTCTTGCTGTTCGAGCCTCCTGATTATACTGGTTCGAGCAAGGAGACCTCTGCGTACGTTCCGAATCCAATGTAGACGCGCTCTGGGATCAACGGACACGGACATCACTTGCCATGGTGGCTTAAGCACTATTGCCTATGCGTCGCGGTTCAGATTCAGTCCAAGGCATGGTCTAGGCCAATAAGGGCTAGGAAAGCAGCAGGTTCATTGTCCTCCGATATCGGACGAACATGGTAATCAGGATATGTGTGGCTCAGACGGGCTGCCACACGTGTACCCATGAGTTTGGTCATGAAAGTCGCCTTCTTGCCGCGCCATAGATAGACGATTCTGTTCTCATGGTCTACGAAGACCAATACCTTGTGGGAGTCCGTGTGAGTTGCGTACTCCTCAGCCGGTATGAGCCTTGCCTGTTCGTCTATCTCAAAGGACTCGACCATTATCGTGACTCCAAGCAACGTTCCAAGTTACCCAGTATCCCCTATCTGTCTTGTCATTCTTTTCAGCTACGTTACTGGAACTTAGTCCAGATGAAATAGCGCTCGACCGTTCCGCGACCGCGCTAGAACGTCACACATTACATTATATCTAATATGTGCTTTGTACGATTCTGAGAGTGAGTACCCTGCCAATAGAGGGCAGTTCCGTAAGCTGGTTCGTTGACCGCGAAAGGAGAAGAGTCGAGGTCACATTTCCCGATCAGATAACTGTCTGCTATCCTCTCAACGCATTGCCGGACCCAATCTATGAGGCTATGGCTTCGGCTCTTGATGGCAATACCGAGGCATATGCAAGGGTGGAGGAGCTCTACAGCTCCACAGTCATGAAACCCGCTGTTTGCACTCTTAATTCCTCGGGACCCTTTCCCATCAACGCAGCCACAAAGATTGTGAGACTCACTCTAACAGACCAAGCCATTGATGAGACAGTCGATGAGATCGAGGGTGAGCTTTTGGCCCTTCAGGGTAGGCCATTCAAGCAGACGTTGCAGGAACGGATAGACATCTACAAGCGGCTCTACATAGACGACATGAAGATTGACAGAATGAGGCTTGGAGCAGTCGAGATGTTTAAGGAAGCGACTTACTCAAACATCCAACGAGACCCAAGAGTGGCACTGTCTTTCATGTGGGCCCAGCCCGGCCAGTCTGTCGCTCCGGGCTACCAAATCAACTGCCTAGCTGAGATATCTAGACCGAGGGACCCATTCTACAGATTCATGACCTGTCTAAGGTCGTTGTTCTCTTCAAGGTTCTTGGATGTGAGAGGAACTGAGTATGCCTGTGCCTACAAGTTTTGGGTATCGGAAGTGAAGGACAAATCGCTTGCGCCGAAGCCCGGTTTTGTTCCCTAGATCTAGTAGTTCGTGAGCTGGAGTAGCCTCTCGGGGAGTTCCTCTATACTGGATATGTGCAAAACTGTTCCATGCCCTGCTCTAGCCAGAGAATCGGCTCCCTCCGAATCGTAGGAGATTCTGGGCACGATTATGATTAACTTGATGTCTTGTTGTTTGAGGTCACGTGCAAGTTCTTCGCAGGTCTGAAGGTCGCTCAAATACATGTCGGTGCTCAACATCAGGATTCTCTCCTTTGCCCTTGTCTGTTTGAAACTGGCCAACGCGAGAGCAATGGACGTCCGAGCACCTGTCCCGCCTCCGGCCCTGACATCAAGCAGGTCAGCAACGACCTTGTCTATCGAAGCGCGTCTATCGTCCATTCGTTTCACAATGTGTGTCTCGTTATCGAAGAGAACTACTCCGAAGTCATCTCTCTGTACGGCGAAGACTCCAGCCATTACTGCGATGGCGAGCATCCCAAGCTTTTCGGAACTGTCCATGGAGCCTGACTTGTCCAGCGCCCAGAAGAAGGCTCTGTGCCCTTGGTACATTTCATTGATTAGAAAGTCCTCAGGACTCAGGGTTTGGAGACTAGTCCTTCCTTGAGAAAGAAGGCAATCGATGGTCTCCTCAAGGTCTATCAGGTCGGTCTCGTCTCCTATTCTGTATGGCCTAATCGTAGAACTCTCCTGCAGTCCCCCAAGCATTGAAGTCCCCATTGTCTGACGAGCGAATCGCTGGCCCAGATCGATTAGGAACTTCTTGGCAATCTCCCTGAGTCTAGTATTGACTTCCTCTGGTACTTCGTCCCGATACGCGAACCACATTCTGACAATGTTCGTTGCAGGGCCGCCAAGAAGGCCGCCCATGACCTTGTCTAGCCGGGGTTGATACGGTTTGTCGGACACTGTCGCCCCTTGAGGACCGGCCCTGCCTCTGTATCCGGATCTGGGAGATGCGCTGCCAAGAGCTGCATGAAGGTCAATATGTGCTATGGCTCCTAGTGCTCCTTCATTATCTTTAGAGAAAGCTAAGTCCGCAAGCTGCCTTAGCTGGTCCCGAGTCAGTCCGGCCGCAGACATCAGGTCGTGAAGTCTGTCGAAGCTGGAAACACCTCGCTGAATCAGATTCTTGATGGTCTGAAAGGAGGGGTTGAGGAGTTCGAGTATCTCCTCTTCGCTCATACCCAAACGCTTTCCAGCGTTCTTAATCGCGTCGGCAGAAGGGGCCCTGCCTGCATTCGATGATGACTTGACGATTTGACGGAGATGAGTCTTGCTCGTAGCACGAGCTGCAGTCGCATCAGCGAGCCTCTGCATGGACTCATCCCATTTCCGCCCTGTGGCGGCATCAGGTAGCTTTTGACGGAGACCGGCATACTCACGCAGCTCTTGTGCCAGATACTCAGCTGGTGTTGAACGGGAGTCAGCATTCTGGACTGCGTCACTGACAAGTTTGTCAACAAGGTTGTTCCAGCTCGGGCTATCCATTGCATTTTCTGCCAGCTGTCTTGCATCGACGTTAGACGATCCACCAGAATCGTACTGGCTATCGTACCCCTGCATGACTTCCTCACGCATGTCTTGTCCTGATCCGCCTTGGATTTGTTTGGCAAACTCGAACGAGTCGGCGAGGGCGAACTTGCTGGCAGCAGCAGTGATGAGTTGAGACAGATTCTCGGGCAATCTGCCCAGCTCGGCTGAGTAGCTGCCCGCTTGACTGAGATCCTGAAGGGCCTGCTGCAATACCCTATCCATCTCCTGCCTCTGTGCCTTCTTCGGGGCCTTGATATCTTCCATGTAGTGCAGCGCCTTTGCAGCGGTTGCTGGGTCCCAAGACGCGAGTTGTTGAAACTGGGCCGTAACATCAGCGTCGCATCGTAATGCTTTAGCGGCGAGCCGTTCTGCTGCATTCTCTGTTGTAGACAGTTCGTTGAGGGCATCTAGCACCTGAGAATTGAGGATGTCCTTACTCGTCAAGTTACCTGCCCTGTCGAGAAGTTGCTGTGAAGCGGCTTTCTTCAGCTCTCTGTCGTTCGAGATCCCTTGCAGCACGATGTCACCGTCGCTAAGGTAGTCATGGGCAGCATCATAAAGCGAAGAGTCCTGCCTATCCCGAAGCTTCTGAAGGTAGTCATAGCCCGCCTGTACTAGTTCCTTTTTGATCTTCTTAGCAAGTTCCTGTTCACGTCGTATCTGTTGTATTACAATCTGAAGTGCATCTGCATTGATACGTTGTTCCTGAGGCTCTACGGCGACGCCTTCCTCCTTTTTCTCCGATGACTTCCCAAGAACGATATCTTCGGCAATCATCCGAGCCAACTCCTGGTCGGGAGGAAAAGTGGTAAACACAGCAGCTTCGACGAAATCGTCTAGCGTCAAGCGTCCGTTCCTGAAGAATCGCGAAGAAAGGAGTCCCGGAATCGCCTGTGTCTGACGGATACTAGGCTTGATTTTCGCATCGGGACTCAGTCTCATCCTGTGAATGAACTCGTATGCGAAGAAGGGAACATTACTCATATCCGGTGTTAACGCCGGGCCGCTCGTCATAGTTCAAGCACCGCCAAGTTACGCCTCTGTGTCTTCTTCATCCGACTTGGACTCAGTAGCCACCGCGCGACTGGAGGCTAAAGCTCTGCTGACAAGGAGACTCACCGCTGGGTCAAGGTCAATGCCCGGCCGGAACTTCAATCCCCCAAGTAGTACATGATGAGCAGCATGTGATAGGACTTCATGCGTGATTTCTCGTTTTTCCCGTCGAGACATCTCAGCCGCTAGCCGAGCAATTGAGATGCCCGCACGAATCGATGCGGGTACCTCGATGTCGGCATTGGTCCTTGTGGCTGACACTAGACTGTAGATGCTGTCGAGTACATGATCGGTCAGCTTGTACTCTGGACAGTTCACTCGGATGATTTCAATCTCTGTCTCTTTACGCGGGTATCCTAACTTAATCCAGACGCGCACTCTGTCCCTAAAAGCCTCGCTGAGTCTGTGGGCCCCGGCCATCTCGTCTGGATTCATTGTAAGGACTGGAAAGAAGCCGTCATGTGCCTTTATCCTGCCGAGCCTTTGGACGCTGACACTGAACTCCTCAAAGGGCTCAAGCAGAGAGTTTTGGACATACTCAGGCAGACGATTGCCTTCGTTTAGGCCGAAGACCCCTCCGAAGACCATTGCCCTAAGCAAAGGGCCGGGCTCGAACGAGTCGAGACTGAATCCTTTGTTGAGAACGAGAGCGGGATTGAAGGATCCTATCAGATGCGACGGACGAACTCCTTCGTCCCCTGTCACCCATTCAAACAATCGATTGGTCTTCTGAGCATATGCTCTCAGAAGAAGCGTCTTGCCCACACCGGGTGGGCCGATTATTGCTGGTATCAAGTTCGCATTTTCGCAATCTTGAAGTATGTCGAATGCATCTTTATACTGCTCCCGGATTACCATCCGTACTTTCTCTGTTGATGCTACTGCTAGCCGATCTTGAAATGCATCGGCAAAGGCCGTTTCCTCTTTTCGCTTCAACACATTACCCTCTGACGGTCGTTAGAATTCCATATCGACTATAAGTGTCCGTTCTTAAACTCATAGCTGCATCCGAACTTGTCTGGAACGAAGTTGCAGCAGGGACGAACTGAGAAGCTTACTGGACGTCCCTTGTCAACTCTCCGGAATACGCAAAGAGAGCGGGAGTTCCGCCTGTGTGCCAGAAGAGAGTTGGACTGTCGGCAGCTATTTCTCCTGATAGCGCCATCTCAATGAGCCCAGCGCCTGCCTTTCCTGTGTACACAGGGTCAAGCAGAATTCCTTCGAGCTTGGCGAACATCTCGATTGCCTTACGATCGGCTCCGTCCATCAGTCCATATCCGTTTCCCGTGAAACGGTCCGTGATCGAGATCTCGGGAGTGAATCTTGGAACTAATGACGGGAACTCTCTAATCATTCTCTCAACGAGCTGCTGAACCCTACTGACTGCAGACTCGGCAGAGTCATACACGTCAATACCGAGGATGTTGGCATCAATTCCAGCTGAGCGGGCTCCTGCGATGAGACCGGCGAGAGTGCCGCCAGTACTCGTCGCAACAATGATGTGCTGCGGAGTGAGATCTGCCTTCTCGAGCTGTACTTTCAGTTCTTCCATAGCCGCCGCGTAAGCCAGTGAGCCAATCGGGGTTGCGGCTCCAGCAGGGATGGCATAGGGTTTCAAGCCAAGTTCCTCTAGCGTGGACACAACCACTCCCAGTTTCTCATTCAGCGACATGAAGTTTTCATCCGGAAAGAACTTCAGTTCAGCTCCGTACAGCTTGTCAAGAAGAAGATTACCAGTGTAGTCTTCCGGTTCCTTACCAGCAAGCAGAAGAACACTCCGCATTCCTGCAGCCGCGGCGGCAGCGGCCGTTTGTCTGCAATGGTTGCTCTGTACTGCACCAACGGTTACAAGTGTATCGCAGTCATGCTCCCTCGCATCGCCTATTACAAACTCGAGCTTCCTTGTCTTGTTGCCCCCGAAGCTCGGTCCCGTCATGTCATCTCTCTTAATCCAGAGTTCATCAAGGCCCAGTGTTCTACCAAGATTCCTCATTGGATGAAGCGGAGTTGGAAGAAAAGCAAGTCTGTATCTTGGAACAGTTTCGAACACCACTGGTATATCACCCAAGTGAAGAGACGTCTCAGAACGGAACGGGTTTGCCGCGAGTGAAGCGGCAAATCACAGGCTGAGTCAATGGTGTTTCCACTATCCACTTATGAGAATTGTGTCAGAGTGGCTGCCTTGCGTGGGCGTTAGTGAGTCGGTTCCTGACTTGAAGGACGCAAAGCAGAAAAGTGCATGCTAGAATCACGGTGGTGCTGACTCCATAGCGTTTCTGATTGCTGATAGGGAGAGGTTAGCGACTTGAGCGACATGGCCGACACGATATTCCACCGTCCTCGTGGCCTCAGAGTAATAGGGATTACCCAGATGTCGTTTGGTATCTTTAGTATCATCGTATCACTGGGTATCTTTTCGGCTTGGCTCACCGGCAGTCCATTAATCCCTACTGTTGGCCACTTGTACGCCCTTGTTATCATGATTTTCGTGGGAATTCCTTGTTTGGTAATAGGCAACTACGTTGATGACCTTAGGAGAAATGCAGTAATCGCGCAGGTACTCTACAGCATAGCGGCAATAGCACTAGTGAGCTATTTTATTGTTAACTGGGGAATCCAGTATCACTGGGCAGTCCCTTGGTTTGGACTTGTCACCGACGTAGCGGTCGGCTATGTTGCCGCCCTGGTACTTTTCACGCAAATCGTATTCGTGCTGTACCTGCTTGTCAGATGGAAAAGCGTGGTGCCGGCGAAGGGCGTCCGAATTGAGAGAGACCGGACGCGGGCTAGACTGATTGAATATGGATTGATGCCGACGCCATTGTCGACTGACCTTCTCGGAAGTGATGGCCGGGCCGTCGTGACGAAGGAGCAGGGTCAGCGCATAATGCAGACGCGCAAGGTGACAAGTGAAGAAGGAATGGCAATTCTATGCTCTAACTGCGGTGGCGCTACTCCTCTAACAAAAGCTGAAGCGGACAATACGATTCGGTGTGATTTCTGCGGTGTCAGGCTCGCACTGAGCGGCGTCTTCATGCCCTGCAAGAACCATCCCGAGTACCTCGCGGCAGCCGCCTGTGCAGTATGCGGTGAGCGTTTCTGTCGTCGATGTCTAACTGCCCAAGAACCACCGGTGGATGTGAAATGGACAGGATCTACGGTCTTCTTGTGCTCCAAATGCTTCGAAGGGCGATTCCGACCCGCAGTTACAACGGCTTCTCTGGTCATTCCAATCGACCAGCTTTTCTCGAAGGCTGGCTCAAGGTTTTCGCGATTCGGTTCACTGTACGGCAGGTTCCTGCGCAAGTACTTTGGAATCATGCCCTACGCCCTAAGAATCGCGGGTCAAGCTCTCTCATCGATGAGCCATAGTTCGCACGGGAATGATAACGCCGGAGCCTTTATCCTAGCTATCATCATAGCAATCATAGCTATCCCTGTGGTGACCGGCATTGCACTTCTTTTGGGAGCGATTGTGATTGTCCCAATACTGTTCTATGCCGGTCTCGTGAGTGTGACAGTCGAGGCCGTCCGCATAATACGTCGAACGGACTTCATTTCGCTAGACCAAGCTAGAGAGAGAGCGGTCATCAGACGCGAGCCGGTCAAGGAAAAGGAGTCCGGGCTGCGAGCTCCCAGTCGCTCGTGGCAGCGTTCAGATGCCAAGAAGGAATCTGCGGCTGCGGAAGGCTTCTTTCGGAGGTGATCACGATCACGTCTACGGAAACGATTCGGTGCCCTGTCTGTGGCGGAGCTGTCAAAGTTGGACCCAAAGACAGAGTGAACAGATGTGAGTTTTGCGCCAGCCCTGTCTTGGGAAGTTCGCAGAAAAGAGACTGTGTGAATCACTCTGGGAGACTTGCAGTGGCCGTGTGCAATGTCTGTGGGGACTTGATTTGCGAAGAATGTGTGCAGAAGCGGATTGGGGACTATGCCGGAAAACTGTTCACTATTGCGAACTGCCTCAAAGAGGAATGCGTTGCTGCAAGTGGCTGGGCACAGGTAGTGAATCCTGATTATCAGCGGCTCACAAACATGGATTGGTCAGATTCCGTGGATGGAAAGGTTCTCCGCACTACGGGCGCAGGCGCGGTTCTCATGATGGTTTTCGAACTCATCTTCATTCTGGGCATGTTATACATCCAGTTCTTCACACAATGGGGACTTGTACGATCCAACGTTCCGTACTTCTTCATTAGAGGAGATGCAGTTGTCATTCTTGGCATTCTGGGAAATCTCATCGCAGCGATATTGTTGCAGACGGCACTCCAGGTCTATATCCATGAAAGGCAGCTGGCCTCGGGAGTAATGCTCCTCATACTGCTTATTGTGGAAGTCATGTTGCTTCTTGAACGAGGCTTCTTCTTCAACCTCAGATACTATCCATACCCCTACTTGGTCCCTGTGCTGTTAGCTGCCTTCGGCTCGGCAAGTCTACTTGTGTTCATTGGTTCCGCTGTTGCTGTTGCAGTCGGGTATGAGAAGCGCAAGCAGCTCAGAGAGGCGAGAAAGATTCTCGGCCTGGCTAGTAAATGACCCACGACCGCGCTCATTCCTGTGTGTCGAACAGGTCAATGATTCTGAACCTCTTGACGTGAATTAGGCCCATGTCAGTTATCTTCAGTTCTGGGATAACCGGCAATGACAAAAACGCCATGGCCATGAACGGGTCTTCGACGTTGCTGCCCAGAGCATGTGCAGCCTCCTTCAACTGCTTGAGACCTTCAGTGACTTCCTCAATGTGCCTGTCTGACATCAACCCGGCAATCGGCAACGGCAACGAAGCCAGTACCTCTCCATCGCGGACAATTGCTAGGCCCCCCTGCATCCTAACAATCTGCACTGCAGCCTCTATGAGGTCGTGGTCGTTTGTGGCAACGGCGACTATATTGTGACTGTCGTGAGCTATCGACGAAACCATCGCTCCTTCCTTGATTCCCATTCCTTTTACGAATCCTATTGCACGTGGCTCTGTGGCGTTGTGCCGTTCTATGATGGCTACCTTCGCAATATCCCTGTCTATATCCGGTACAACGAACCCTTCAATCACCCTCGGCGCCTCTATCAACCTCTTGGTCACAATCTGGTTCGGTATCATTCCTATCACGTTCATGGTAGGACCGCGAGCCTTGACTTGGAAGTCCTTGGGTTCTAGGAAATGGATGTTGACGGACCTACGCAATCTGGGCTGTTCCTGAATTCCAAATGTGTCAACCATTTTGCCATCCTTTGCCACGAGCACTCCTTGCTTGAATACCATGTCAACACCAATGAGGTCTAGAGAATCCAGAACCACAAGGTCTGCAACATAGCCTGGTGCAACGGCACCAAGATATCGCAAACCATAATGGCAAGCAGTTGATAGGGTCGCCACCTTGATTGCGACGACAGGGTCGACTCCAATCTTGATGGCCTCCCTGATCATACTGTCAATATGGCCCTTGGTCATAAGGTCCAATGTGTTTCGGTCGTCAGTAACAAAGCTGCATGACATGGCAGTCTGTGGAGTAACGAGAGGAGCGAGGTCATGCAGATTCTTCGCTGTCGAGCCTTCCCTGATATGGATGTGCATCCCGACTCCAAGCTTCCGTTTGGCTTCGTCAAAAGAAGTACACTCATGGTCTGAAGATATTCTGGCGGCACTATATGCCATCAGGTCAGACCCCGCGATTTGCGGGCAGTGCCCGTCGATTCTTTTGCCGAGCTTCAGCGACACACGTATCTTATCGAGGATCTGGGGGTCTTTGTATACTACTCCCGGGTAGTTCATCACCTCAGCGAGTCCGAGAACATAGGACTCTGTCATCAATGGCTGGATGTCAAGGGAGTCAAGTGACACACCACTCGTTTCGAACTCTGTCGACGGCACACACGACGGAAGCATCACGTAGACTTCGAGCGGTCCTCCTCTCATGCTCTTGCTCATGTACATGATGCCTTCCATGCCAAGAACATTGGCGATTTCATGGGGATCCGCGACGACCGCTCCTGTGCCATGAGGAACGACCGCCCTGGCAAATTCCATGGGCATCACCATGGATGACTCGATGTGAACATGTCCATCGATGAAAGAAGGCGCGACGTATCTCCCTTTGATATCGATGACCTCGTTGCCGACATATTGTCCGACACCCGCAATGAACCCCCCATGAATAGCAACGTCTCCTTCGCTGACCTCTCCTGTGAAGACGTTGACAACAGACCCGTTCTTGAGTACTAGGTCGGCTCGTGTTCTTCCGGCAGCTACATCTATCATCTGGTCAAGAGGGTAACTCTCGCGGCGAGTAAGAAACATTCCAGTTCACTTACCTTTCAGAAAACGCGCCTAGTGAAAAGCTTTGCCTGCACAACGGCATGTAATGAATAGGAACAGAATACATCGGTGGGTTTTAATCGAGTTACGACGCCTCAACGCGAACGAGCCCGTTATTGGTCAGGTCTAGTGTTGGCGAGAAGGCATCGGCGATGACTTGGTTTGAAAGACATCCGATTAGAAAAGATTCCAAGAGCATATCGCTTCTTGCTGTTTTCACGGCCATGGTTGCTGCATCTCAGGTCGTCCCCATCGTCGGGGTGACGACCTTCAAGACCGGAGTAGTCGGGATGAACATCGACTGGACAGGCATTCTCATCGTGATAGTCTTTCAAGGCCTGGGGATAGTGTACTCGTTTTTCTCTGTGGCGGTCATGTGGATTTCAATAGGATATCGAAATCCCGCAGGTGCCATATTCAAGGTGTCCGCAGAGTCACTCATGTTGATAGGGATGGCCACGGCTTGGTTACTAGGAGCGAGAAAGAGCAAGAACCGGATTGTGAAGCTGACACTGTACTTGATCTTTGGCTGCGCATTTAGAGCAGTTGGCATGTTCTTTGTCAACACGGCACTTCTGCCCGTGTTCTACGCACTCACGCCGCAAGCGGCATATGCATTGTCAGTATTGATAGTTCCTTGGAACGTTGTCCAAGCCGTCATCAACATCGCGGGGGGATTCACTTTCTACAGCCTGATACCCCAGAGACTGGCTGCTCAGGCGGGACTTGGGGATGGTGCATACGCCGAATCGAGGAGGATTCTGGAGCTCAGCTCTGAGGAGATGCAACGGAACAGAGCACAAGACTCCGCTTCTGACTAGCGAAGGGTGAGACCCACATGACTGCGCATAGCTTGGAGATAGTACCGCTGACAGGAATCCCAATCATAGAACCTGGCGACGATCTCGCCTCCGTTATCATGAAAGCTTTCAGGCGGCCTCGCATTAGACCGCGCCCCGGCGACGTACTCGTCGTAACGCATTCCATTGTCTCGATGGCTGAAGGCCGAGTCTTTTACAATGCCGAGATCGAGCCCTCAGCAAAGGCGACGCAGATCGCGGCGACAACTGGCAGGAGCGCTCAGAAGGTGGAAGTCGCTCTGAGGGAGGCAGTAGAAGTCATCCGTGAAGAGCCCGTTCTCATTACCAAGACCAAGCAGGGGATTGTCACAGACTTTTCTGGAGTAGATCAGAAGAATGCCCCACTAGGGAGCTACATAGCGTTACCAGCCGACCCCGATGAGTCAGCTCGAAGACTCCATTATCGCCTGTCCAAGGAATTGGGAGTGCATATGCCCGTCATCATCACGGATACACACGGAAGACCTTGGCGACTAGGCGCCGTGAATGCAGCTATCGGTGTCGCAGGAATGTCTCCGTTTTTCCGGAATGCCGGAAAGGAGGATTTGTACGGACGTCACTTGACTTCATCGCTTGTTTGTTTGGCTGATGAACTCGCAGAAGCAGCAGAGCTCGTCATGGGACAAGCCGATGAAGGAATTCCTGTAGCTCTAATCCGGGGCGTCAAGTATGAATCTGAACCCGGTGCGGCGAGGGATATTGTGAGGGCAGTGTCTGAAGACCTGTTCCGTGGAGATCCCCGCTTCACTACTACGGGCCGATAGACTGAGATTCGCACTAAGATGTGCTTTGACCTGAAAAGAGCAAGCATGTCGGTTCATCACAACAACCCTTAGATTAGCACCGTACGGTTTCTGGTATGGTATCTGCATGTCTTCACAAAGTAAGCGGTTCCTCCTGCCGTTTCTATTCATAGTGGTCGGATTGACTCTGACTGTTCTTGTCGTCAATGGTATGTCAGAGCGGCTATTCGCAGCAAAGCCAGGCTACAATCTGCTGCCCGTAGTCGCAGGTCCCACGCCTTCGGACGCAAGGACCCTTCTATTAGTTGTTATCCCCCTGTATCTAGTTGAGTTCCTCATTCTTACGGTCCCGTTAGCATGTTTGATGCTGGTGGCGAACAGACTTGTCAAGACAACGGCGTACACTCAAAGCGTTATGACATTGGGAACGAGGTTCGGAGGCTTTCGAATGACGAGACGTGCTGTGGTGCCTGCCATGTTTGCTCTTTCTTCTGGAGACCTTCTACTTAGTTTTGTCAACAACTGGCCCTTTCAATCGGATTCAACTATTACCGGAGTTTTGGCGACGACGGTACTAGACCCTCTGCTTTCTCTCTTGTCTTCAATGGTCGTTCTTCCCGTAGCCCTCGCGATTCTCATGCCGACTTGGGCCCTGGATGATAGCGGCATCGTTAGTCATCTCAAGCCAAAGCAGCTTGAGAATCGCCGTCCCCCTGATACGGAGGGGGTTGGCCGCTGGTACAACAGCTATATTGGTGGGTTTGCTCTCCTGGGCTATCCTATCACGATGTTCTTCCGCTACTTCTATCGACCTTTCTTCTTGATGGCACAGCCAATGACCGCCCCGAACATAGCGCTCAGTGTTTTCACGACAATAGGGCTTCCCCTACTGATTATGTCTTTCGTAATGCCTGTCATTATACTCAATGAGCTTACGCTGGGCTGGACGACCAATATCGTTCGACGCCTTGCCAGACGACTTGGGGCCCGAGAAGTCCAAATTGAACGAATCGCTCCGGTTCAGAGCGAACAGACTCCTCAATCAGATGATCTGAAGCTCTCCTAACAGTTCTTCGGGCCGCTTCGTCAAGTATTCGTGATAGTCGCTGGTCTCGATGGCAAGAGGTCTAGACTGCTTTCGACAACGAAACTGATCAGGCTACCAGAAACCTTTGGGGCAACAGGGAGCCTGAATCTACCAGGCTTTCCACGGTCACTCTTGATACTAAACCCTGAATCTCTTAGGGCAGCGAGAACCTTTTCGAAATCCATCAAAGGGATCCTCATCCGCTGTTCGCCTAGAGCCCTGACAATTGAATGCCCATAGCTTGTTACGATTAGTCGGCTGATGTCCGCGAAATGCCCATCAGTTGGCACACTTAGTCTGTCAATTTCCTCCCGCCTAGCCCGTACGACCGCCTCAGCCAACGTTGATTCATCGTCGGTGAGCAAAGCGTCAACGTCTATGAATAGCGTGGGCCCACCTGCAGCAATCTGCTTGCGAACTAACTCTACAACATGGCTCCGCAAGGCAGTCCTAAGTGAAGCGTACTCTTGGGGGCAGGATGGCAGGTCCAAGATAGATAGCGGGTTACCATCATATCCTGAAAGCTCTCGCAGCGCAAACCCTTCGAGCAGACCCTTTTGTGCATGAAACCAGTACCTCTTTGACACTTTCCTGATGTTGCCAGTAATCATGGTTTGAAGTGCTTGAGTACTGGTCTGAGTGACGACTGCTTCATAGCTGAGAGGCCCCAACCTAGAGAATAGCGACTTGTTCATCCAAGCTAATATCGGAGAGGACTTATCGTGCAGAGCAGATGTCACCATCTCCGTGTTTGAAAAGACCTTTGCTGCCCCGATGTACCAGAGAGCAGGGTCCAGCGTCAGACCGACTTCCCCTCTGACCGTGACGGCGGACAACTGATCGCACCAGAACAACGGACTTACATCAACAGCCTCAGCAAGATGAGAATCAGAACCCTGTTTCATATCCATGCCTCCCTCTGGCTTGGCAGACTCCGGAGAACCCGATTCGGATTGTCCCATTGTTAGGGCTCTGAGACTTGAACAGGAAACCAAGGGTTGTAACACAATTCGATTGAGGGAATTGCCGCTGATATCGAGACGGTGGAGGTTGCTACAGCTGCCAAGAGGTCCAAGGTCTACTGCTGTCATTCTATTATCTGACAAGTCGAGATCTTCAAGCCGAGCACATTTCTGAAGTGGCACCAAATCCAGTGAGTCGAGACAGTTGTCCCGCAAGGAAAGAGAACGGAGGCGAGAGCAGGAAGCCAGAGGCGTCAGGTCCAAGCTACTGATTTGGTTATTATATAACCACAGATTCTGCAGTTTTCCTGACTCTGAGAGTGGGCGCAGGTCGATAGATGTCAACCCTTGAGCACCAAGGTATACTGACTCGTCGGGTACCTCAATGGACCCCTTTTCGTTTCCTCGGCACACATCCAAGGTGACATTGCCCATACCTGAAGACCTCAGAGTCAGATATCAGTTGGAGAATACTATTCCTCGATTTGTGCCAGCTGTTTGGCCATCTTCTTCTTCTCTTCGATATTCGACAAACGATGAATCATGATTCTCTGTGCCTGAGGCGAGCCCGCACCGTGCATTGACTCTGCCAAGTAACCAACTGCTGCCCTTCCCAGGGTGAGGTTCTCGATCAGTCTAAGCATCTTTATGCGATTCACCGTGTCAACTCCTTCGGCCCCGGCCAAATACTTCTCGATTACCTTGCGAGTCTGTGGATTTCGCAGCTCGCGGGCACTCGGGCAGGTGACGAAGAGTCCACCCGCAATATCCTGTAAAATGCGGGCAATCTCAAAGGGGAATCTCGTGACGTTCTGTTTGCATACATTCGCGAGCAGGATATCCACAAGGTAGTTTCCTGCGGGAGTCTTGGTACCACACGCCGAGCATGCCATGCCGCAGGAATATAGGGTCTCGTTCAGATGCGTCATTTCTGTGAGTTTCTCTCGGATGTGGGATGCTTGAAGGACGCCGTTGTACTCCGCGATTGTAGCAGCTGCACCGATTAGGACATCTCCAACGCCTACTTTGCAGCCCCCGTAACTCTGGCGGTGATAGGCCGCAAATGATTCGACAAGTCTTCCACAGAGCTCGGTCTCCCCGTTCATGAAGATGCGATCGTTCGGTACAAACACGTTGTCATAGACAACGAGACATTCTTGGCCTCCGTAGATCGGATTGCCACAATCGATGTCCCCCTCTGTACTTTCATCGAGTCTACGCATATCTGACGACTGTCGCCCGTAATAGTAGGTGATACCTGGCGAGTCTGAAGGGACGGCACAGCAAATGGCATAGTCACGATCTTCACTTTGCAGTGAGGCGGTAGGCATTATGAGGTGTTCATGCGAATTAATGGCCCCGGTTTGATGAGCCTTTGCACCACGAATGACAACTCCGTCTTTTCGTCGCTCCACAACATGGACGTAGACATCGGGGTCCCTCTGTTCAGAAGGACGCTTGCTCCTGTCCCCCTTTGGGTCAGTCATGGCTCCGTCAATGGTCCAGTCCTTTTTCTCCGCCAACTTCACATA
Source organism: Candidatus Thorarchaeota archaeon (assembly GCA_003345555.1). Classification (GTDB taxonomy): domain Archaea; phylum Asgardarchaeota; class Thorarchaeia; order Thorarchaeales; family Thorarchaeaceae; genus OWC5. Next base: position 25,228 of record PRDJ01000067.1, on the reverse strand, counting down.
CTCTGTGAACCGGTCATGATAGTCTGTTCCATGAGTCTGGTCAATTTCGTACGTCGTGATGAAGACCGCGTTCAATGCGTCCATGCCCACGCACCTCTGGAAGCACGTTCCACATTTTTGGCCAAGCAGTCTCAACATACGAACCTTATTCTGTAGGTCGTCGGTGCTTTGGTGCAGATGACAGAAGCGATTAATCGTGTTGCCGGTCAGTGAAGACTTGGCGGTCATTACGTCACGATACTGAGGGTCAGAAGCAAAATCATATGTCAGTGCAACTGAGTTTATTGATGCCTTTATTATTGGATGCTCAGTAGGGTTCTCGATCTTCTCTCCGTGGAGAAATATCGTGAGCGGTTTCCTCTTTCTGAGACTGTCCCGATATTCCTTGCCTGTCATGAGTGGCATATGCGATTACTCCGTTCGTGTTGTACGAGTATGGACACATATTAGCTCTTAGCCCGTTCGATAGATGCAGGTTCTTGCTCATTTCTAGTGTCGCATCGTGTTCTAGAGCTGGAAGAATGCGCTATGTGCCGATTGTCGCCGAGAGGAGAACGCCCCCAGACTTAAGTGCCCGGATTCCAGCGGCAAGTCGTGAATCCTCTCTCGTTCTACTCGACCCCGGGCGTGATGACTAACCCTGGCACCCATGCATCTATGCTGGCAGGCATTCCTGACGACATGGTCTCGATTTGTCAGGTCGTTCAAAGCAATTTGGTCCATGTCTTCTGGGCTGAACGAATGGGCTTGGCTTTGACTGAACATCAAAAGCTCACCCTCCAGATTCGCCCGGTCGTTGAGAAACTTGCACACATGTCCGAAGAGAACGACCAGCCGCTGACTGTACCTAGACCTTTGAACAAGCGACAAGTGGGAAATTGCAGGGATTTCTCTGTCCTTCTCTGTACAATACTGCGGCATAAGGGCATACCAGCAAGAGCTCGCTGTGGGTTCGGCACGTATTTCTTGCCCGACCACTATGAGGATCATTGGGTCTGCGAATACTGGAATGCGAAACTGAAACGTTGGACAATGGTAGACTCTCAGCTCGACTCGTTTCAAAGGGAAGCCCTTCACATCTCATTTGACTCGTTGGACGTTCCACCAGAGGGATTTATCACCGGCGGCAGGGCTTGGGAAATGTACCGCACGGGAAAAGCTGACCCTGACAAATTCGGCATTATGGACATGCACGGACCTTGGTTCGTCTGGGGAAATGTCGTGCGGGACTTTCTATCTCTCAACAAGATCGAGATTCTGCCTTGGGATGGGGGCTGGGGATTCCTAGACCACAGACTGAGTGACCCACGCCCAAACAAAGAGACCTTGAGGCTGTACGACCGCGTCGCAAGGATGACTGTCAACGTCAACAATGAGTTCGAAAAGGTCTTGGCCTACTACAAGCAAGAACCGCGATTGCACATACCTTCGGAATGGGAACCAGCTCGAGAGTAGTCCGAGGATTTGCCGGTCTCATGATTGTCTTGTTGGAGTAGGCATAAGCACGACATCAATAGCCACAGTACTCGGACAGATGCTTCGGCAGTGCAGGCGCAAGGCCTGTTGCTAAGTCGCCTGCTGCTCGCTCAAAGGGTTCTTTGCCGAAATTCAATCAAATGTGTGGGCAAAAGCAGTAGAAATTCACCAATGCTTAAATAGAAGCCTTAGTTATAGAATCGACTACATCTCAGATGGAGAGGAGATGAAGGAGAGAAGTCTATGGAAAGTAAACAAATCCTAGCCATAGCTCTCATCATCATAGTAATAGCGGGCGTAGGTGTCGGGCTATATCTACTCCTTCCTGCTGCTCCTTATGGTGCAGTAGTCATAGGTCAGCTAGTCACACCTGGCGCTCCTGCTGGAACTCCCCGTGAACGGATTATCGTCGTAGGAATCCTAGATCCTATGTTTGAAATCCAGGGCGAAGGAGCATGGATGGGAGCTTATTTGGCGTGCGATCAGATAAACAGCGCAGGCGGTGTGACCGTTGGTGGCCTACCGTACTACTTCGGACTTGTCGCAGAAGACACGGCTGAAGCTGATGCTAGTCTTGATATATCTAAAGGGACTGCAGCTGCAACGAAGATTATCACAGAAGATGGAGCCCAATTCATAATAGGCGGATTCAGGACCGAATCGTTGCTGGCATATAGAGACATCGTAATGGATGAGAAGATGCTCTTATTTGGTACAGGCGCTTCTACCGATATATTCTGTTCGAATGTTACTAACAACTATGCCGTCTATAAGTACTTCTTCCGTACTATGCCAATTAACTCCACCTCATTAGCAATGTCGCTTCTGAAGTACTTGATATATCTGAAGGGCTACATGGGTGCCGTATTGAACACTACTATTTCGAAAGTCGCTATCATCCGTGAAGACCTCGATTGGACTGTGGGTATGAGTCAATTCCTCAACGGGTACTTGCCGTTATACAATATGACGGTCGTAAAGGAGGTTCCTTACCCAATTACAGCTGAGGCTGCTAACTTTGCAACATACTGGCAGCAGATTGATGCTGCGGGGGCTCAAATAACAGTTCCAATCATTTCTGCACAGGGTGGAATTCTCATGAGTACCCAGTATGCTAGTGTAAAGCCAAAGACTGTCATGGCCGGTATTGACGTGATGAGCCAACTTGACTCCTATTGGAACGAGACCGGTGGCGGCTGTCAGTACGAAATCGAATTACAGTCCACGCTCCGAACCAACAAGACAGCAGTGACAATTCCATTCTGGGATGCCTTTCTTGCGAAGTTCAAGTCAGAACCTCTCTATACTGCAGTAGGGAGCTATGACTCCATGTACATTCTAAAAGAAGGTATCCACCGAGCACAGTCGTTTAACTCGACATTGATTATTCCCCATCTGGAAGATATGAACATCACTGCTCCGTTCGAAGCTGCGGGTGGAAACACTGCTTTCACTTCGAGTCATGATTTGTTCCTGGGATACATCGGTCCCAAGATCTATAGCGTGGCACTGATGTGTCAATGGCAGGCAGGTGGCCATAAGCAAGTCGTGAAAACAGGGGGTCTGCTCTATCCGGACTCAATAGTGACAGCACCATTGGTACTTCCGCCCTGGGGCATTAACCCGTAAGTTACAGACATGGTACCAGTTGAATACGACTCCCCCCCTTTTTTTATAGGGGGGGCTTTCTTGTCTTGAAACAACTCCTAGTCATCTGGTTCAATGTTAGGTGAGCATATTGTTGGAAGAAATACTGATATTCGGCACGATACAAGGAGCCCTCTTGGCTCTCCTAGCCTTAGGGTTCTCTCTGGTATACGGCGTAGGAGGACTGCTGAATCTGGCTCATGGGGCATTCTTCCTCATTACAGCTTACATAGTCTATTGGACTATCCATCTCTTGACATCAATTCCTGGACTATCATACTATCCCCTTGTTTTCGGCATAGCCGCAGTTGTGGGTTTGAGCTCCGTGGTAACGATTGGAGCAGTCACATACCTGGGTCTCATGAAGCCACTACAGAAATCGCACATTGGCGTCGTGCTGGTAACGTTCGCAATGGCATTCTTTTTCGAACAGTTCGTGAAATTCGTAGGAGATCCAAAGACTCACTACATTGTGCCGGTTGTTCCAGGAACCGTCACACTCCTTGGAATAACGTTTCCAGCGCAGTTACTAGCGTTGGTATTTGGGTCTGTGATACTAGTTACATTGGTGACCCTATTCATCAGTAAATCGACGATAGGGAAGTCGATTCGAGCAGTCTCTCAAGATCCTGAAGCGGCGGAACTCGTTGGAATCAACACCGATATGGTAATGATGACTAGTGTAATGATATCAGCATTGCTTGTAGGGTTTGCTGCAGTCTTATACGCTCCGGGGAATTATATCGCCCCGAGAATCGGCTGGGGATATCTTCTGCTTGCGTTTTCAGTAACGATCTTTGGAGGTATGGGCAGTATTCCGGGGAGCATTCTTGGTGCATATGTAATGGGATACGCAACAACACTGACTGACTATCTCATAAGCCCGAGTTTCTCTCAAATAGTCCCGCTTATTGTGATACTTGTAATGCTATTGGTCAGACCGCAAGGACTGCTAGGAAAGAAGAGGCTGCAGTAATCAATGATGAAACTCCAGTTCGATTGGCGGTCGCGCTTAAGTCGTTTCAGAGTGTGGGCTCTCTCCTTTCGGGGTGGCATAACACTACTCTGCTTAGTGGGATTACTACTGGTTCCACTGACTGGAAGGGAGTATCTAGCAAGAATCGTCATCACTGCAATGATACTTACAATATTCGCTGCCAGCTGGGACTTACTAGCAGGTTTTGCAGGACAAGTTAGCTTCGGGCATGCAGCTTTTTTTGGGATATCAGGATACGTAACAGCGGCATTTGTAAAATTCGTTGGAGCGCCCTGGTTTCTTGCGATCTTCATTGGTACGGGCTGGGCTGTGGTATTCAGTCTTCTAATAGGGATTCCATGTCTAAGACTGAAGGGACCATATTTGGCTCTCGGGACTCTGGCATTTGCGCTGATTCTCTACAATCTGTTCTTAACAGGGACTTGGCTTGGCGGTACAGAGGGCATCTCTGCGTTGCCCAATATCGGAAGCGTCTTTGTCGAATTTTATATCATGGCAGCTTTCATGGTTGCTTCATTGATCATTATGCGTGCCATTGTCGATTCGAGGCTTGGCACAATCCTCAAAGCAATCAGAGATGATGAAGTAGGCGCAGACGCTGCAGGGATTAACACAACCGTCTACAAACTTGTCGCATTCATGGTAAGTGGTCTATTTGCTGGAATATCAGGCGCTCTTTTCGTCTTGGACATAACTGCGGTAAATCCTGCTGTTTATCAGCCACTCTACTCCTTCTACGCAATCATAATGGCCTCTATTGGAGGGATTGCGACAATCTATGGATCGATTGTTGGATCATTCCTGTTCACATTACTAAGTGAGTTCCTGAGGCCACTAGCAGCAGCTTCGTTACTGATATTTGCTACACTTCTGATTCTTATTATCCGATTCTCTGAAGAAGGCGTGATGAATCCGTTCTTAGAACATGTACGGGATCTATGGGATAAGATACGAGGAAGGTAAGATGGGTCTGATTCTGGAAGTAAAGAATCTAACGAAGAAGTTTGGCGGACTGACTGCTGTCAATGATGTCAATTTCGAGGTACACCGAGGAGAGATTCTGGGCCTCATTGGACCCAATGGAGCTGGCAAGACCACGCTTTTTCAGTTGATATCAGGGTTTGAAAAACCCAACTCGGGTTCCGTCCGTTTCAACGGAGTGGACATAACTGGAAAAAGACCTTATCAGATTGTCAATCTGGGGCTGGCTCGAACCTTTCAGTTGGTTCGCTCGTTTCGTTTTCTCAGCCTTCTCGATAATATCTCAGTTGCTTGCCTGTCACCTCGCGGAAGGGAGGCATTTGGAGAAGTCGGAATAGATGCGGCTGCGAGTTCGATTCTGGCGTCAGTTGGCTTAGTAGACAAAGCAAGACTTCCTCCAGTAATCTTGCCACATGGGGACCTGAGGAAACTCGAAATAGGAAAGGCGCTTGGGACAAATCCGGAGTTTCTTCTTCTTGATGAACCATTTAGCGGTCTTGCTCATGAAGAGAGTGCAGGTATAACCAGACTGATTGAGCAGCTACATGAGGAAGGTGTTACCGTTTTCATGACTGGACATGTTCTGAGGGAGCTAATGACACTAGTACCCAGAGTCATTGCCATGCATCAAGGAAGGCTGATTGCAGAAGGACCACCTAAAGAGGTCGCAAGCAACAAGATTGTGCTTGAGGCATATCTGGGCAGAGGTGAAGGGTTTGCTTGAGCTGAAGAAAGTCTATCATTACTATGGAAAAGCAAAAGCTCTCGAAGAGATTAATCTCACAGTGGAGGACAATTCACTAGATGCTGTAATCGGTCCAAATGGTGCTGGAAAGACCACTCTGCTTCGAGCAATATCGGGACTGGAGGAGATAGACCGCGGCAGAATCATCTTCAATGGTGAAAGGATTGACGAACTGGAGGCACATGAGATTGCAGGAAGGGGTATTGCTCATTGCCCAGAACGTAGACGGCTGTTCTATGATATGACTGTCATGGAAAACATTCAGCTTGGCGCATTCACTTTGAAAGACAAAGCGAAGTACTCAAAACTCTTGGACTTCGTGTTTGAAATCTTTCCAAGACTACATGAACGAATGAAACAACGAGCAGGCACTCTGAGTGGTGGTGAACAACAAATGCTGGCCATTGCCAGGTCACTGATGGCCAATCCGAAACTCTTGCTTCTGGACGAACCTTCACTGGGACTTGCGCCAAAGGTGAAAAGCAGGATCTTTGAAGCCATACTACAGATAAAACAAGAGGGGACTACAACTCTCCTGGTCGAACAAGATGCAGTATTGGCAATGGCAGTTGCTGATACCATTTATGTTCTCGAAGATGGAAAGATAGAGATGAGTGGAACAAGAGAAGAGCTCGAGAAGGAGCCTCGAATCAAGAGAGTATATCTTGGGATTTAGGAGGTATCATAGTGTCGGCATCTCTGGAAGACCTTTTGCGTGATGCGAAAGTCGAGCTAGTTGTAGCAAGAGCAGAGAAGGATTCAAGCATCATAGGTGAGATAGTTGAGTGTCTAGCTAGTGACATTCGGTCAATTCGATTCAATGCAGCACTGTCCTTGGGAGAACTAGGTGAAAAAGCCGCCAGCAGTGTTTCAAAACTGGTAGATTGCCTAGAGGATAAAGATTGGAGTATCTGTCGAGAAGCTGCAAGGTCGCTTGGAAGAATCGGGGAGGGTGCAGTCGACGCCATCCCCAAGTTATCTATTCTATTGACTGACCAAGAAGTATCAGTAAGAAAAGAGGCAGCAATCTCGCTGGGCAGAATAGGAATTGCATCAGACGTGGCTGTTTCAAGCCTGGTTGCAGCTCTCGATGATCAAGATGAAGAGGTTCGAACTGAAGCTGCAAAATCATTGGGAAGAATGGGACATGGTGCACACGAAGCGATTCCAAGATTAATACAAAGTCTGACAGATTCAGGATGGACCATAAGGACAGCATCGGCTCAAGCTATAGAGAGAATCGGCAAGGGCTCAACTGAGGCAATTCCAACTCTAGTCAGGACTCTGGAAGACGATGATTGGAGAGTACGATATAGGTCAATAAACACCCTTGTTCAGATTCGTGAGCCAGCCATCCCATCCGTATTAGAGGTTATCAACCACCCGAATCCCGTTGTCCGGGAGGGAGCGATAGAAGCCTTGGGTGAGATGAAAGTAGCTGACCCGAAGATAATCGGCTCTATTGCCTCACTGTTGAAGGACAGAGTTGAGAGTGTCCGTGGAAAAGCAGCTGATGCGCTTCGGTCAATTGGAAAAGACGCAATTCCTGCATTAGTGGCCTCATATCCCTGGGCTAAGAAACAAATGAAGATTATAATAATCTCTACGGTTGGAGGTATTGGCAAGGAGGCTGTGGATGCAATTCCGACTTTAATCGAGACCTTGAAAAGTGGAGGGACTGACATTCGTGCAGAGGCTTCCAGAGCATTAGGCAAGATCGGAGTTCCTGATGATTCAGTTGTCCAAGCATTGGTGGATGCTCTGGCAGATGAGAAGAGCATTGTGCGTCGTGAAGCTGCACTAAGCCTTGGGAAACTGGGTCCATCTGCTTCTACTTCAATTCCTGCTCTCGTGGATGCATTAGGCGATGATAAGCCGGATGTTAGATGGCGTGCATCGGAGGCTCTTGGAAAGGTAGGAGTGTCAAACGCCAGCCTTATTCCAGCTCTAGAGAATTTGCTTCATGACAAGTATGACTATGTTTCTGAGGCTGCTCAAGAGGCACTCGACTTAATAGGTGGACAGTAGCGAAGGAAGTCTATGAAGATGAGCGAAGACCCGTATGCAGCTAAACCATGGCTAGAGCACTATGACCAAGGTGTACCCGAACATATAGACTATCCTGAAATGAACCTATATGAGATACTGGACAATTCTGCAAATCAGTTCGGAAATCATACTGCGATTTGGTTCCAGAAGAGGAAGATATCATACAAGGAATTCAAGGACATAGCTGACCGACTTGCTACAGCGCTTCAGAATCTGGGTGTGAAGAAAGGTGATACAGTTGCAATCATGATTCCGAACTTCCCGCAATTCCTATTCAGTTTCTATGGGATTCTTAAAGCGGGCGGGATTGTAACGGCATGCAGCGTGTTATTGACCGAGCCAGAGCTGGCGTACCAGCTCAATGATTCCGGGGCCGAAACCATCATAGCTTGGGATGCTCAGCTTGAGAAAATCAACAATATCAAAGACCGTACGCGACTCAGGAACATTATCATTACTAGTGTCATGGATTTCATCCCAAATGCTCCAAGAGACCCCCCTGAGATATCGGGGACAATGCAGTTTCTGAATCTGATAAGCAGAACAAAGCCCAATCCGCCACAATTCGAAATCGATCCTAAGAAAACAATCGCGGTGCTTCAATACACAGGTGGAACTTCAGGACTTCCGAAAGGAGCCATGCTTACACACTATAACTTGCTTTCAAACTGTATTGCTGTATACACCTTGGTTTCTTCGCAAATGGAGAAAGGAAAGGAGACAGGACTTACTAACTTGCCTTTATTCCATATTTACGGAATGACAGTTTGCATGAATGTATGGATATACAATGCTTCTCGGATTGCCTTGAATCCTGATGCTCGAGATCAGAAATCACTATTCGAGATTGTTCGAGAAACCAAACCGTCGATGTTTCCCGGCGTGCCAACGATGTACATGAAGCTATTGGAACGAGATGACCTTGAAGACTATGCAAAGGACCTGAGGTCAATACGATTCTGCAATACTGGTGCTGCGGCTATGCCGCCCGAGGTTTTGCATGAGTTTGAGGAAAGAACTGGCTGCGTCATAATTGAAGGATACGGTCTTACCGAATGCTCTCCAGTCACTCACAGCAATCCTATCATTGGATTGCGGAAAGTAGGGTCTATAGGTGTGCCACTTCCAGACACAGAGGTGAGAATCGTAGATACCGACGACTACACTAAGATTATGCCTGTAGGAGAGCAGGGCGAGATAATGATCAGAGGGCCCCAAGTCATGATGGGTTATTGGAACAAACCGGAGGCCACTGATTCTCAAATCAAAGATAGATGGCTCTTGACTGGCGACATAGGAAGAATGGATGAGGATGGCTACTTCTTCATAATGGACAGGAAGAAGGACATGATCGATGTTAGTGGATTCAAGGTCTATCCACGAGAGGTCGAAGATGTGCTATTTGAACATGAAGCTATTGAGAACGCGGCTGTCATTGGCATTCCAGACCCGAAGTTGAAGGGGAGTGAACTAGTCAAGGCGTATGTAGTCTTGAAGGAAGGGTTCAAGGCAAGCGCCGAACTTGAAAATGGAATCCGGGAGTTTTGCAGGAAAAGTGTGTCACCCTACAAAGTTCCCAAGTTCATTGAATTTAGAAAGGAACTTCCTGAAACACTAGTGGGCAAAGTGCTTCGAAGAGATCTGAGAGAGCAAGAAGCCAAGAGGGCAGAGGAACAGAAACACTGACAGTTTGCCTTCAGCATCTCAAGATCATACTGCCTTGATATTGAAACCATATCAGAGGTTCTTCTCAACATTGCAACTACTTCGGAGTATGCCTTATTCGATTCTCTGATTTAGCAAGCCCGTGGACTTCGACAGCAAATCTGAAAGATTAGCTTTCCGGAATTCCTGCAAGGTGCTTTGCGATTCTCTTCCTCAGCTCTACGTCATACCCTTTCAGGATAGCAATATCCTCCATTTGTGGACTCCCTCCACCGTGAAGCCCAGCTACTGCTGTTACACCTCCAATCGAGGAACATAGGATATCCGAGAGAGCTCTATACAGCTTGTAGACGTCTTCAGACGACACGTCTTCTTTTCGTTTGATGTATTTCTGAAGGAGTGGTCCAATGCTCTCGTCATAGAAGTCCTCTTCGTGAGGAAGTGTTGCAGGTAGACCTCCTGCTAAGTCAGACAGAATCTCAAGCTCGTGGTAGTAACTCTTCCCTGCATGTTTCCTGCCAACATTACAGAAGACTGCATCTGGAATCATTGTCCCTGATTCATCCTTTGATGCCTTATGTGCTGCAGCAATTCCCGCTGCGTAGACCAGTTCACTTACACTAATCAAATCAGCAAGTTTCGATTGCACGTGGGTTTTGTCCTCGATTCCGTTATACTCACTTACCAGTGCACTGAAACCCAATATTATCTCTGAACTTGCTGGCTTGCATCCGGTATAGCTATGTCGATGATAGAGTGCGAAAAGCAGGGCGGCAAATCCTCCAAGTGCATGTTCTCCTTTGCGTCCGCTCAGAAAGACACGATCATTCGGAATAAAGGCGTCGTCAAAGATGATGAAATTCTCCACGTCTCCAAATTCGCCCATCGGACACGCGAACCTCTCACGTTTGTGGCTAGATGCGCGAGTGACGAGCTGTACGCCGTCCCAATCGCCAGGAACCGCAAACGCAACAGCATATTGATCTTCCTCAGGGGTGAGCATTCGTGTGGGAAGGACTATGATCTCCTCTGCTACTGCAGCAGCTGTTATGTGATTCTTCGCTCCTCGAACGACAATACCATCATCCCGATGCTCAACGACCCGGAGGTATAGGTCAGGGTCTGCTTGTTCATGAGGTCTCAGAGCTCTATTTCCCTTGGGATCTGTCTGTGCGCAACTACCGACAATGTTGTTCTCTTGCCAGTAGTCTAGATACTTCAAGAATCTCTGATTATAGGGTTGTCCAGTCATTGCTTCAGCTCGATGAGTGATGATTGACAATGCATTCATTGCGTCAATGCCCATACACCGAAAAACGCAACCGCCGGTTTCGCGACATAACTTTCTCGTCAATTCCTGCTTCTTTAGAAGGTCATCAACACTTTGATGGATATTCGTGAATCGACTGATTGTTCCAAACTTCTGAGACTCTACATTGAGAAGATCCTTGAACTCCGGATCCTCGACCTTATCTAATGTTAATGCCATTATCTGAGCGACTGCTTGAAGTCGCGGGTCGTCACGTTTGACTTTTTTCCCATCGATAATTACATTCGGTTTCATCTGATAGAGTTTCTGCAGGTATTCGTTTCCGGTCTTCACCAAAAGCCACTGCAACACACACGAATCCATGGTACTTAACTTAAGCGGAATCCCGACTAACGTCAAAAACTACATCACGCCACACAATCCTCGATGAATGACACTTTCTGCACTTCTCTTCTGTCATACTTCAGACATATTTCCCATCAACATGCTATGCTTTTCTTCTAAACTGACAATCTAGACGTTGAGAAGAACACCGACGTCAATGGCCACAATCTGGTCTGCTTGCCAGGGTTAACTTCCTAACCGTCTTGTCACCGCATGTTTCGACTTATGTCACGCCTAGCCGACCTTGCCGCGCGCGCTGTCGATTTCTTCAAAACGACGCCGCATGCAGTCTTTTATGAACTCAGGAAAAGACGAGTAACCGAGGCCATATTGCAGGTTCTTCCTGTACCACATCATTTTGAAGTCTTCGGGTATCTTCACTGTTAGATGTCTCGTCATGGGTATACATGCGCACGCCATGAATGATAACCCTTAGCCTTACCCAAGTGATACACAGGGAGGCAGCTGCCAGGTTCACCAATCCGCACGAGGCGCCCTATCAGAACACGACAGTTCGTGTCTTGGGGATGTGAGCCCAAGGCAGAGGAGATGGGATTGTCTGAATCATACGAAGAACAATCTCACGGATCCCTTCTGGGTTGTTGATATCAGCAAACACCACGGCAGGGTCCTCGCTGTTATCGTTCGAGTACACCTTCAAATCTCCAATTCCGAAGTCTTTCTCTTCAAGTTTCGTTGATGTACCAACAGCTGATATCTCGTCATAGAAAACACGGACAGTTGTCCTCTTTGTTATTCCCTTCCTTATTCTCACGTTCCAAGTGGTCAGAATATAGAGAGTGAATCTCCTCTTTATCTCCGCTGCTGAAATCACAAGACTGCCGCAGATTATTACTACAATACTAAGCACCCAACTCGTCCAGGTATGCTCGATGAACCCAGCGGCTCCTGCAACATTGCCAAGAACACCGACGCCTGAGATCAACGCACCAAACACATAGTAGAGTAGATATCCTGTTCTCTTTGTTAGAAGTACTAGAACCAGTTTCTCTTTGTCATCCTGAGACGATACTGGATTGGCAACGTTGCGACTCATATTGGTCCCGCTTCCGCGCAGGACCGGGCTCTTATCAATATGCTGTCTATGCTTTCTCCCAGTACTCGCCAAGGACCAATCTGATAGGTACTCCAGACCCAGAGAACAAGAAAGAGGACGGCCTTCCAGGTCGGTCCTCCGACTGGCCGGGAGTCTGAAGGCAGATATCAAAAAGCAGGTTCTTGGAAGCTCATGAGGGGTATATTTCCCAAAGTACATCGCAGGCATGAACAACATGGTTCACGAGGGTCTGGACTTCCTGCGCTGTTAAATCAGTGTCATTCGTTTCAGAGATAACGATTATGTCATCGTCGTTATCAATAACATACTTCACTCCGTTTGCCTTCCACGACTCTTTCAGCATATCGTAGAAGAATTTACTCTTCACGCTTTCGTCAACTTGCGAAATGCTCGTGAACGGCGCTACGACATACGTCCACGAGTCGTCATTGTTTGTGGTGATCTTGACCTTTAGGTCGTCGAAGTGATCCGTCTTCCAGCGCATGGTGATTACTTTTTGGTCTCGCGTGTACTTGATTCCCACTTGCTTCAGAATCTTTTCTATATCGTCTATTGCGGCCATCGGGGACACCTTTAACGAATTTTCTATCGCCGCTATATTAACAATGTTCTGATGTTCACGAAGAAGATTCCGCGGTGAGTACGTTCTCACGCCTCAAGAGCGAAACCGGAACCACAAATCCCTTCCTCGCATTTCCCACGTACCATCTGTGAGCTCTGCGGGAGTGCAATATTCATTTCAGGCGCTTGATGAACCATATGATTCTGTTGCTCTCTTCCTTCATTTCCAGAATCTCATTACCCGTTCGTTCGGCCCAAGCAGGAAAGTCTTTCTTCGTGCCAACATCAGTTGCGATTACCTTGACAACCTCACCGACCTTGATCTGGGTAATCGCTTTCTTCATCTCAAGCACGGGCATTGGGCATCTCATTCCGGATGCATCGAGCTCTCGAGCTACAGTGTAATTCGGCATTCTAGAACCTCGAGATTTGCTTCTTGGACTAGGCCTATTATTCCTTACTCTAGCGCCTCTTTCGACAGAGTTATTTGAGCAAATCTGCGGTTCCGGAGAATTAGGTAGAAAACCATGGCTGTATTCCAGATCATGCTTTTCATACTGTTCGCACTGGGCATGAGCACGATGTTCTCGGGTTTCATGCTTGCCAGACGAATGGGTATGTATCTCATGAGCCAGGTCATGACGCTCATGATAGCGATGCTGGTGGCAATGATTGCGCTCCTTTACCAACTGCTCTTCCCACCGGCAATGTATGTCATGTTTGACCTGTTGCATATTCTGCTGATAGTCGACTTCATCTTCCTGCTCGTCGCAACGTTGATGGAGTTTGGGAAAGTGCTACCAATCCTGCTCAAGACGATGCAGGGCGGGCCCATACACAGCTCTCACATCTCAAACCTACTTGTGACCCTGTTTCTGGCGCTCGGAATGGTGTTGTACTACACGCAGATAGCGTTAGTCTAGAGGTGACAAGTTAATGCCAAGCCTATACATAGTCGGACAATGGGGTCCAGAAGCTGCAGAACGCTGCTACGGACCGTTTGTAACCGGGACAACCGCACAGACACTGGATGTCGACGTGAAGATCTTCCTGATGATGGACGCAGTGTATCTGATGAAGAAAGGCATTGCAGAAAAGATCAAGGCTCCGGGCTTTCCACCCCTGCCTGACCTGATCAGCTCCTTCCTAGATGCAGGAGGAAAGATTGAGATCTGTTCCAACTCTGCTACGTTCCGCAAGCTCACCGAGAAGGACTTCCGCGACAAGAGAATCGTGATAGCCGGCGCAGCCGCTATGGTAAACGATGTCCTCAAGCATGACAGGGTCATGTTCTTCTAGACCGCGCGGCCATACTGGAATTCATTCAGTCCCATACTCCTAGTGTGTCTGACCTCTCTGGGGGTCAGCACACTGCTGTTTCTCAAAGGACAATAGAATGATATCCAATATTCATGAACGTATACCCCAGTACACTGGATAGCACGACTTGACGACCATTGTCAACAAAGCGGACCGAACTTGGTCATCTGAGACAAGTCCAGTCAGTTCCTGTTCTTTGCAGATTCTTACAAGGGGCACTATGGGCACATCTCTCACTGGAATTCCTGCGTTCGGATCGTCCACGTTGACAATCTGGACCATCCTTGCTGGAATGCCGAATTCCTGCATTCCAGCAATTACCATAGAATACACTTGCTCACAGAACAGACAGTGGTCCGACTTGTAGAAGGTTATGCACGTAGGTCTTCCACAGGAAGGAATGATTAGTTCGGTCCATTCAGGAATCAGCACCACGAATCTCGACCCTTGTGATGGGTGACCCTCGACCCGATCTTCTACCCACACCTTCCCGCCAAGCCCTTCTACAATAGCGTCGACAAGAGTCAGGCCCAGTCCTCTTCCGACTGACTGCTTGTCAGGACTGCCGCTTCGTTTGAAAACAGACTCTTTGAGAGCATCTGGAATGCCAGGACCCCTGTCGCAGAATTCGAACCGGATGCTTTCGCTTGATTCATCCCTGCTTACCGTGACATCAACCTCCACCGATTCTCGGTCGTCGTAAGTAGCAGAGTTGTGGATTATGTTGAAGAAAGCAGTTTCAAGGTCTGAATGAGCTGCCAGAAAGAACATACCTTCACCCAGGTTGCTTTTCATGTTGATGCTCTTCCACGGGAAGTCCAGCTGTACCGAATCAACCGCTCTCTGAAGTGGATGATAGGGATCTATTCTGCCAATACGGGGCGGGTTGTCTCTCAGTGACATGAGGCGTTTTAGGTTTGAAATCATTCTGGCTGATCTTCTGACATTCCAATTGCTCTGACGCACCAACTGCTTCATTTCGTCCGAGAGATCAGGCAGGAGTTCCATGAGATCCATTACAAAGAGAAGAGTTTGATTCACGTTGTTCAAATCATGAGTGGTGACTTCGAGGTACAGGTTCGCACGTTCCCGTTGCGCCCTCTCTCTCTCCTCTGCAGTCTTCCTTTGATGGATGTCCAGGGCAATCAGGCCTATTGTCGACGATTGTCCGTCCATTGGCAGAAGTCCAGAGCTCACACTCACCCACACGTCATCGTCAGCGGAGGTGCCAAGCTTGATTTCCGCATCTTTGATTGTCCGCCCTTCGAGAGCCTCTGATAACACTGATTTGGTCCTCTCTATCTCTGTCGTAGCCTTGGGAAGAAGCGATGAAACACTCCTGTGCAGCAAATCATCAGACTTGAACCCAAGCAGCTTCTCTGCTGCATTGTTCATTCCCTGAATGATTCCGCGGGCACTAATGGCGAAATATGCTATCGGCGAAGATTCAAACAGCATCCTGTAGCGAGACTCTGATTGCTCAAGAAGGCTTTCGAGTTGTAGCTGGTGGGTCACATCCCTTACTAGCACTACTAGTGCCAGTTGTCCCTGAAATGCGAAGTCCGCAGTACTGACGTCGGCAATCATTATGCTCTTGTCGCTTCTGATGAATCTTGCACGAAATGAGGGTCTGTTTCGCTGCCCGAACCCAAACTGCTCCTGTTTTTCTTTGTAGAGATGAGATGCAACAGGATCAAGAAACGATTCAAAGCTCTTTCCGAGAAGTTCTGACTCCTCGTAGCCAATCATCTTTGCAAAAGCGGGATTGAGAAAGACAATCTGGCCATCCCGAACGACGGCTATTCCATCGTTTGCCATTCGGAGAATGTCATGATACGGATTATTCGATACGCCGTTTTTCTTAGTGTCCGTACTCTCCGACAACACCACAGCCGTCCTTTCACTTACCGATCACAAGTCGAGGGATTTGTCGCGTCCATCTTGGTCGTCTGAGAAATGGTCCGAGTCTACAACCCCTAGCTGCACATGCATCCGGTCAACTGTATTTCTGTGCTTGGCTGTATAATCATTGTTTGTCGGAACTCATTGGTCACAACTAGACGCGTGGAGATTCATCATAGCCGAAGCCCGACACTTCATTCACTTAAACGAACCAAGTGCGATGACTGATAGACAAAGGAAGAGAGCCGCCAGAAGGGTGACAACCACAGGAAGCACCAGAAGAAGGAACTCGGTCTTGAGGAACGTGTTTACTACAATCACAATAGCGGCTCCCATGACAAGATTGATGGTTGGGAAAGAGAAGACCATCGCAATAGGCGCGTTTTCCGGATCATTCGTGAGAACCGGCACGTAAGAACCAATCATTACTCCTGAGGCATTGAACAGAATGACAAGAGGGATGGCCAGGGGCAGATACACGAATGAACCCTGCGGGTGAAAGAAGTAGACAAAGAGTCCTAACATAGGCAAGAAGGATATCGTGCCCTCGAGCAGACTTCCCAGATACTTTGCCAGCACAATATCTGTCCTCCTGAAGGGACTCGCTTTTAGCAAGTAGACATTGTCCTTCTCGTCCAGGAAGGAGACCATAGCATTCATGCTTGAAATCTGGCACAAGACAACCAACATTATTAGAAACGCGGGGACTGCCGACACACTCAGCTGCGGAGGAATACGCACTGGCGCCATCCATGGAGGTTCAGCCACGTTCAACCATAGGACGAGTGACATGCCTACAGCGAAGTAGACGTACTTCCAGAACTGAAAGGGGGCGCGCATGCGGCTCCAGAAGTCCTTGACTATTATCCATGCCATCGGATCACTGAATCTGCTGTCTGAGAAATCCACGCTTCCGTGAATTATCCTTCCAACTCGACTTTCGGATTCTTTGACAGAGTTCGCCGCCGAGAAAGATTCATACAAGCTCTGATCGCAAAGGTTAGCCAGTGTCAGAAGGCCTATGAAGTAGCCCATGATTAGGAATATCATAGCCACCTCTTCGCTTATGCCAGAGTAGTAGATACCGGCGAGCCCTAGAACCAGCATCGAGAAGACATTGGAGGGTACGATGAGTATGATACTGGGGTCGGGTACAACTTGGCCAAGTGTGGGCAAGAGCATTACTACTCCTACGACAAAAGGAGTCATGTATCGGAGTCTGCTACGTGTCCTCGCGTTGACTCTCGTCTTCAGTTGAGAGGTCACTCCTCCAAGAAAATGGTTGAACTCAAAGAAAAGCAGCGTTGACAGAACAAACATCAACAAGGGGATGAAAAGCGGCCAATCTGTCATGATCACCGGTGCGAGCGTGAAAAGCACTATTGCAGCAATAGAGATACGGCGCACGAGCCGTCTGACATAACGGCCGAGAAGCAGCTGATGGGGCCTGACCGGTGCAGGCATGATTACATACTCGTCGGCCGTCTCAAGAGATGAGGACGGCCCACTGCCTATATAGCCCGAGAAGACCGAGGAAAGAGTGAATAGGCCCATCGCCGAAAACACGACTGCCGGTTCTACAAACTCCTTCAGAAGATCCGACAAGCCGCCTATCAGAGTCGCAAAGCTGTATATTGCGGCGAAGACGGTCATAGCGAAGTAGGTACCAAGGATCATGATGACATAGAAAATCAGTAGCGACGGTGTCCTGATCGTCCTAGACAAGTGATTCAGGAGTTGACGTAGCTCGTTCTTCACGACAATATAAGTGGTGACCAACCTACACACCCTGTTCCTCTGGAATTCCCCCAGTTAGTTCGAGGAACACTTCCTCTAGAGTGAGTGCACTCTTATGCTGGGCCAGCAGTTCCTCCAAGGTCCCTTCGCCTACGACATCGCCCTCATTCATGATAACGAATCTATCGCATAGCCCTTGCGCTATTTCAAGAGTATGCGTGGATATGACCGCACATGACCCCTCATCTCTGATCTTCCTCACAAGCTTCTTCAGAATCCATGCTCCACGGGGGTCCAAGCCATAGATGGGTTCGTCAAGAGCTAGAACATAGGGCGGCTCTCGCACAAAGATTCCTGCCAGTAAGATTCTTTGCAGATTGCCTCTTGAGAGCGTTCCAATGAAGCTGCTGAGAAGCGGCTTCAGTTGAAACAGCTCCGTGTATTCCTTCAACCTAATCAACATGGTTGGCTTGGGGACTCCATAGACACGGGCAACGAAAGTCAGGTACTCCCTAACTCTGAGACTCTGGTAGCAGGTCGGACGCTCTGGTATGTATCCGATTCTCTGCTTGGCCTGCAGGGGCTTCTTCTTCATGTCGAATCCGTCTACCGCGACAGTACCTCGCGACGGAGCGATAATCCCGGTTATGATTCTTAGTGTGGTCGTCTTTCCCGCACCATTTGGTCCCACAAGTCCGATGATTTCCCCTGGCTTGATAGACAGGTTGAGGTTGCGAATCGCGAACTTGTTGCCAAATCGTTTGTCGACACTCTGCAATTTGATGGCGGGAGAGTGAAGACTTGGCTTACTTCCGGCTGTCTCAAGAGTCTCCAGAATCTTCAAGATTGTATCCAAGAGCCGGCTTCTCGGAATCGTTCGATTAGTGAGTGGAATCTTGAGCGCACGAGCAAGGCCAACGAGTTCCTCACCCGTCATGCCCTGAACCACATCATGTTCGTGCACCATATGAGCACCCGCGACTCGGACTCAAACTGACCAGATGTCCCTCACTTCGTATGTTACCGCCAGATAAGGGCATTGGCTCAAGTATAGGAGTACAGCGGATTCTTGTGTCTTCGTTCCAGATCGACCCAATCATCAATCACGTCATCGGAAGAACTGCGTTAGTGTTGTCTGATCTTCCTTTTCACTGAGATCGGACACTTTGACTCCGAGGAGGCGGATTGGCAAGTCCATTCTGCGTCTCTTGTTGAAGAGGTCGAGGACTCCACGACATAAGTCGTGGGAGCTATCAGTTCCTACTGGTAAGGACCTGCTTGCTTGGACCGTTGTGAAATCTCTGTATCGTATCTTAACAGTAAGTACTCGAAATAGCAATCCCTTCGATCTGGTCTTCTCGGCGATTCTCGTACACATATCAGTGAGGGTACCACACAGGACATCAATTGCCTCGGGGTCCACATCCTCCATGAACGTGGAGTCATGGCTTATCGATCCTCTCATATGATGACCGCTGTCGAGAAGCGGCCTCTCATCAATTCCTAGAGACATTTGATGCAGCCAGCTTGATGCCCTGCCCATGATCGGCCACAGGTCGGCGACGGACATTCGTTGCACTTGACCCAGCGTCTCGATGCCGAAAGCATGAAGCCGCTCGCCCGTTTTCTGTCCTACTCCGCTGACCACCCGTACGCTGAGAGGTGCAAGGAACCTAGCCACGCTGTCTGCACCTTGACTCACGAGCGTAATCCCATTGGGTTTCCCGCGTCCTGTCGCCACTTTCGCGACAGCCATGTTGGGCGCGATGCCAACCGAACAAGGGAGGTTGGTGCGGGTCTTGATATTGCCTCGTATCTCATGTGCTAGCTGTACAGGGTTCGAGTACTTGGCAACCTTTTCTGTAACTTCTATGTACGCTTCGTCAATACTGGCTTTTCTTACTCGACCGCCATCCGCATATTCCCTCAGTATTTGTATCATTTCGTCGGAAGCATTGACGTAGTTCGAGAAGTCACTGCTCACAAATACAGCAGTAGGACAGAGTCTGGAGGCAGCTGAGACTGGCATTCCTGACTTGACGCCATAAGCTCTGGCTTCGTATGACGCTGACCGGACCACGCCTCTGAAGCCGCGCTTAGGATCTGGACCTACACAGACAGGTAGTCCCTGTGTCTCTGGGTGAACCCTGAACTGCTCTACGGATGCAAAGAAGGCATCCATATCCACATGCATAATCCAGCAATCCATCGCGTGCGGCCGGCATATGCGTTGCACAAGTGCGCTTCGATATTCAGGGCACACACACTGCTGCCAAAGATACTAATCCGTAGGGGAGAGAGGTCCGAAGCTAATCACAGTGTTGTTTGCTGCAAGGGTCCAAACAGAAGGCTTCAAGTAGGTCTTGGAAGGCTCCGCCTGTTCGGATTGGAGGCAAAGACCAGATTGACTGATGCTTCATCGGAACGGCTCTCCCGGCAGATTGACTTCCTTGTACTCGCAGACCAACTCAAGGAAGTGCTCAGACAGACTGTTCTTACTCGGACTCGTCGTCAAGAGAATGATGCGGAGCACTCATGGCATCTTGCATTAATGTCCCTCGTTCTCTTTGAGCATCTTGACGATAAGGATGTTAGTCTTCTCAAAGTAATGAAGATGCTACTCATACATGACCTTGTTGAGATATTCGCGGGAGACACATTCTGTTATGACGTGGAGGGAGTAAAGGACCAAGTCAAGAGAGAGAACGGCGCCGCAGACAAAGTCTTCGCGATTCTTCCTTCAGACCAGGCGAAAGAACTGCACGCTTTGTGGGATGAGTTCGTTGAAATGAAGACAGCGGAGGCGCGCTACGCCGCGGCCTTGGACAGGTTGCAGCCGCTTCTTCTGAATTACAATACCGAAGGCCACGCATGGAGGGTCCATGGCATCAAGAAATCACAGGTCCTTCAACGGAACAAGCATGTTGAGAAGGCGTCCAAGAGATTGTGGGCTTACGCCAAGGGCCTGATAGACAATTCCGTCGCCAAAGGCTACCTAGACGATTCATGAGACACTTGAGGGCTCTTCGTAGTCAATCCATGAAGTCAGACGCCCAGAATCTTGAGGCTCTTCTTCAAGGCTTGGCCTTGAGAGATTCATCGCCATCGTTGAACTTTACTGAAACATGACTTCCATCACAGAACGGTTTGTTCCTCGACTTCCCGCACCTGCAGAGGGTCACGCGGTTTCTTGTCTCATACTTGCGACCGTCTGCAGACTCAAAAGATATGCATCCTTTCAACCATATTGGCCCGCTTACTCCCCTCTCTGGATCCTCAGTCAAACTGATCGTGGGCTCGAAAGCGGGTTCTATCGGTTTTCCAGTCGCCTTATCCCAAACGACTAGTCGCCCGGCAGAGCAATTGCCCGCGGAGACTACCGCATCTTCTCTCGCCTTGGGGTTGTCAGACTTTCTTACATTCGCCCACGTGCCTCCTGATTTGTGACAAAATCTTGCTCCTGCACACAAGTCCTGTTCATCCGTCAGATCAATCGTGGGACCTGTAATCTTGCTGGCACTCTCAAGGTAGGTTTTCTTGCCAGCAGTCTCTTTGCCATCGAATCGTATGGTTACGTGCGTTCCATCGCAGAAGGGCATGTTTCGTGATTCGCCGCATCGGCATAATGCATAGTCTTCCTGCTGTGGATATCTAGATGTGATCCCCCATCTCTCAGGTTGGCCATCTTTGCCTATAATTGCGACTTCCTTGATGAGTGGGATGCGGCCTGATACGAGATATGGACCATCCTTTGTGATTACCACTTTTGGTTCATTATTGGCGAGGACCCTCTTAGGAGTCTTTGGCATAACAGAAGCTCACAATGCGCGAGTCATGAACCTGCCGGCAGAGGCAGGTCTAGCTCTACAACTGCATAACTGACCTGGCCCATGAACGGACCTTGTCCCAGTCGCGCATGTCAATTCTCTCTGGCAAGTTGTCATCTTCTGTCTGCTTCTTGACAATACTCTTTACCAACATACGGACCGGAGCACTGTATTTCTTGAAATCGAAGACACCACCGAACAGCCCAGTGGAGACAATGTGAAGATAGGGATATGAGCTGACAATCTTGTCGAGGTATTTCGTCTGTGCCGTGTCGCACTGGTCTGGTGAACCAGCACTAGCGCACACTACGAAAAGGGCTACTTTCGTATCTGCAAGCGCATCTCTATTCCGGGTTATGAATTCGAGCGGTTCTCTTGTCCACTTCCCAGCTTGGATTCCACTTCCTATTATGATGAGGTCATAGCCAGCAGGCTGAACCTTTGTCTCTTTCAAGTTGAGGATGTCTGCTGTCGCCCCAAGCTCTCGGATTGTCTTACCTATCTCTTGGGCCACTTCTGCTGTAGATCCATAACGAGTGCCATAACATATGAGTACCTTGCGAGCCATACACAAGATGGTCATCTTGCTCCTTAATGATTCTACTTATCGTGCTGACATGCGTTTGGTAAGGAATCTCGAAGACCGGCGGCCCGGGGAGACGGCTCATTCTCTCGCTATGGTCTGCTCATACTCTCGGAATAGACCATCCAGTTCCAGATTGCCGCCACTCAGAATGATCCCAACCTTACTCTCTCTAAATGAACCTCCGATTGATAGGAGAGCAGCAAGAGGGACTGCAGCTGACGGTTCAACGACAAGTTTCATACGCTCCCACAGAATCTTCATCGCCGCGAGAATCTCATTCTCAGAGACCGTGACGATGTCGTCAGCGTTCTCTAGGATTATTCGGAAAGTGATGTCCCCTAGTGATGTTCTCAGACCGTCCGCAATCGTTCTAGGTTTCACGCTTTGCTGCAGCGTCTTCGTCTTGAATGAGCGCGCCGCATCATCTGCATTCTTTGGTTCGGCCCCGATTACCTTCGCTTCCGGGCACAGGCCCTTTGTTGCGATGGATGTCCCGCTTAGTAGACCTCCGCCTCCGACAGGCGTGAGCATGCAGTCCAGAGGTCCCACCTCCTGTATGAGTTCGAACGCTGCAGTCCCAGCACCAGCGATTATCCTCTCGTCGTTATATGGGTGAATCATTACGTAGCCATGTTCGGCGATTAGATTTTGAGCCGTGGACGTACGTGATTCGAGGGTCGGTTCACAGAGAACTACTTCTGCACCATACCCTCGTGTGGCCTCAACCTTCACCTTCGATGAGTTGCGTGGCATTACGACAACAGATTTGATTCCCAATATCGAAGAAGCCAAGGCCAGTGCTTGCGCATGATTACCGGATGAGTGCGTTATCACTCCTCGTCTCTTCTCACCATCATCAAGCTGCGATACAGCATTGAACGCGCCTCTGAACTTGAAAGCTCCGGCGCGCTGGAAGTTCTCACACTTGAAGAAAACCTTGCAGTGAGCCATTTGATTCACGGTACGCGACGTCATCACGGGCGTCTTCGTAGCCGCATCCTTGATTCTGTCATAGGCCGATGCAATGTCCTGAAGAGAAATCACAGTTCAAGATTCAAGAGTGGAAACTCAAAAGCTTACTCCCCGGTCGCCGACTAGGCGGAAAGCCGCGCTTCTGTCTCAGGTGTCGCACGATTGGCAGAATTGGAGTCAGAGCCAGCCACGATGCCCTTCTTCACCGGGAAATTGATAATCGCTATGCCCGTGACAACAAGAATGAGGCCAACTGCAAACGTCCAGTAGATTGCTTCCTGAAGGATAAGAAGAGACAACAACACGCCAAACACTGGAACCAGATTGATGAACACAGCGGACCTCGTTGCTCCGATATCATTGATTGCACTGAAGTAGAATATGTACGAAAGGAATGTTACAGGCACTGCAAGAAACAACGCATTTGTCCAAAAGACCATGTCAGTCATCGCAGGGAGAGCCCAAAAGCCCTCGAAGATCGCTCCTATTGAGAAAAACAGAGTTCCGAATACAACACTGCCTGCGGTCGTCTGTAGTGGTGAACTGACCTTCATTGCGCTCTTTCCTATCGTCGAATATGCGCCCCACGTCATCATAGCACAGAGAATCAGTAAGTTACCAATAATGTAGTCTGGTTGGTAGTCGATTAGTGCGTGGATCCCAATCACGAAGAGAACTCCAAGGAAACTCAGAGCGAAACCCCCGTACTTCCACTTTCTGTCGAGGCGCTCTTTATGAACGACGTGGGCCCAAAGACTCACCGAAGCCGGGTTTATTCCTGCAATAATCGATCCCTGAGCCGCCGTCGTAAACCTCATACCCGTCAGGAAGAATATGCCGTAGCCAAATATGCCGATGAATCCCATCGCGGCGTATTGCATCAGAGTGTGCCGTGTGATACCGTTCGACCTGTGCGAATTGGACAAGAAAGCTGCTGGTACGAGGAGGATACTAGCAAGAAGGAAACGGAGGAACCCAATCGTGAAAGCCGGCGCCGTTGTCACTATGATCTTGCCAGAGACCCACGATCCTCCCCAGAAGAACATAGTCAATATGAGGAAGGTGTAGTCTTTGGTCGATGCAGATGCCATGGTTGAGCCGCACCCAATGGTGAAGCGGCGAGATACGACCTGCGTATAAACGCACCCATCACGTAACACGTTCGGAATTAAGGACTTACCAACCGTGCCGCTAGGATCGTTCGTGAGTTTCTCGAAGGAATTCCTGATAGGGGCATTCTAGTCAGTGTCGCTATAGTGAGAGCTTGCCGAGAGCAGCATATCTCTCTCAATGAGCACGAGCTTCGGATCTTATTTCCCCGTATCACAAAAGGTAAGCCCGACGATGCAATACTCAAAACGAACGCCAAGCTAGGGCCAGTATCGCTCATTCATCCAGTCACCTATTTGTCGAGGATATCCTCACGGCTTGCCAGTGAGACCGTGCTCAAGCGTCTATATGAAAGAGGTCTCACTATAGAATGCCTAGCAGAATTGGAGATAGACGCACGAAGGCTTCTAAGTGATCTCGAGCTGCCCAATTGGAGACCCGTCCGACGGCCTTTGCTGCGAGTTGTGTCCATTGTACTGACGCAATGCGTGAACACACATTCACACAGAAGACAATCACCGAAGCTGCAGGCATTGCAGAATACACGATTCGGGGTCATTTCAGCGAGCTTTGGAAACGCAAATTAGAGGGGGTGAATCAATGACACAGACAGAAATTCAAGTCGACTTGAGCATTGAGACACGAGCTATAGACCACATTCGCGACGTCATTGGCTTGCTATCGAATGCAGGTCTCGAGGAGACGGCTGAGATCGTGCTGAACGAAGCCAAGAGAAGAAAGAGAACTAGAGACTAGGTGATTGAGAAATGAACAATACCTTTCGACTATTGCGGCATAGGCTAGTAAGAATGATTGCGCCAAAGCTTTATTCTCAAGCCGTGAATTATCAATATCTCAAAAACGACATCCTATTGAGTATCCCGCGGCCATCCATTCGTATCCTATCGGAACAAGGCCAGA
>PRDJ01000066.1 GCA_003345555.1 Candidatus Thorarchaeota archaeon | reverse complement strand
GATCAGGCTCACAAGTACTGCATACAGAAGGGAGGACAGGTTCAGCCATATGCTGAGTTCCTTCATGACCTTTCGTCTCGCGAGGTTTTGACATCACTGGTTTACTCCGTCTTGGACTCGGTAGGCGAAGCCGACAAGGAACTAAACATCGCGGCCGTCTACCATTCTTTGGCAGAATTGCTGCAAGACTTCGGAACTGAAAGACCCACCCTTGTCGTGGTTGTCGGCAACCAGCTCAGAGCGAACGAGGGGGAGGTTGCGCCATTCCTGAGTGGGTTCTCCGAACTCGGCCGCTATCAGATGGATATTCTTGGATTGGGAGAGGACTTTGACGTCAGAGAAGCTCGTAAGTTGGTCAGGTCCTTGAATGCGCGGATAGTTCCAATCAAATCCTTCTCGGCACAACTATACGATGACTACCTGCTTTCGGCCATCGGCCGATTGCTGTCAGATAAGGCTCACATGCGACCTGGCGAATGAATAGACTCTTGAAGACACTCAGTGTCTAAATCACCATGGTTTGGTAAGTTCGAACGGCTGCCGTCTTTGATCCACAAAGGACCTCCACTCTCAAACTGGCCTTGCCCCTTTCGTCTGACATGGGAGTAAGTGGAATGGTGATAGTCTCATCGGCTCTTGGGCTAATCTCGTGCGGCTCATTCATCATCTCTGATACTCCCTGGGACGTGATTAACGTGGCGACGACCCGGATCCCCACATGAGCAAGACTTGGGTTTCGTATTTTGATCTTGAATGGAAAAGACTTGCCCGGCACTAATGAACTCGGAACATTCCCGAGTTCAACGGTCAGGCCCGTCTGAGACTGAGTCAGCGGCCGTCCGCTCGGCCAAGACGGAATATGTTCCAACTCTATAAGTCTCGAGAGAGATGTCTTGATGGCCCTGAGTTCCAACCCGAGCTCGGTGGCTGCTTCGCCTATGTCGAAAACGGCATCGTGCGAGATATAGTAAGCAAGGACACGACGGTCGGCTTCAATTAGTTCACCCATGTCCTCAAGAATGCCGAGAATTGCTTCGGGAAGCTGGTGGGCTTCCGTGAGAGAATAGTACCTTCCGCCTTCAACGGAGTCAGCGATGCTTCTGAAGGACTGCTCCACCAAGGGGTTGCAGCCACATACGAAAATGAACATCGTGTTGCCATAAAGTCTCTTCAGGGTCTGAACCTCTGAACGAGGGTCATGCCCATCGGGACACCCTTCGGGGAAGTAATCATCTGCGAGCATGTTGTAGTTTCTTCCATGAGGAGGCGCATCACCAATCAAGAGGAGGGCCTTGTACGAATCCTTTTGCCAAGATAGCTTAGTACGTGCATCATAAAGGCCATCAGCCACTGCTTCCGGGACGTCTCCACCTTCGGACGGACTCAAATCTGAAATTTCCCGGTGAACGGCCTTAATCTTGTCAGTGAAATCGAAGACACGTGTGACATACGTACGATCCTGTGGTGGGTGATCACGATAGGAAACAATACCGAACCGGATGTGAAGTCCCTTTGTCCTTTCGGCAACACGGTCCACTATTCGGAAAAGATTGTCTCGAACTGCTTCTATATCGTCCTTCATCGACCCGGTGGTGTCAACAACAAAGGCGATTTCGAGAATCGTTTCTACCAGCCCGATTCACTCCGGGTACGTTTCAAGGCCAACCACAATTAAGGATTTGCAGCAAATAGCGCCGGAGCACATTTTAAGCCCGAAGCTCAAGGACTGCCGCCGTGAGTCCGATGAGTGAGAGCGAACTGCCCATTGAACTTGAGTTCGAAGGGGGATTGGTTCTGACTGGTGTCCTTGATCGAATCCTTGGTCCTCTAATCATAGAGGAGATCAAGTACCGCCTTCCAATCGCTGGGAAGGCTGCAGTTATAGCTGGACAAGTGAAGATTACTCTTGGTTTGAAAGCCGGGAATCTGAAAGCATCCACGGAAGTCAAGCAGGGCGACTTAGCTTACAACCCATTAGGAGACTCTCTCGACATCTATCTGAAGGATATGCATACTGCTGGCCGAGTCAATATCGTCGGTAGAATAACTTCGGGCAAGGACGCCCTTGAGAGACTGGCCGGGCTGAGACGAGGAGCTAGAGTCACTGTCCGCTCTGCAAGTCAGCCGAAGCGATAAACGGTCGAATCGTACCCAGTGAAGACTGGCACCGACAAGCCTATCGTCCTTTAGTGTGCATCAAGTCTTCTAAGTCCGTTCAAGGTTTCTTATCAGAGTCTCGACTTTGTCAACCAATTCCTCTGACGGGTCAACTGTCATTCCGGGATCGTGCGTTTCGATTATGACTTCCATTCCGGAGTCAGTGACTTTCTTGAATCCTAGTCTAGATGTCGGTCTCACTCTCAATTGAGTCGTCTCGAACTCTGTCTTGCGAACAGTGCCGACGGTTTGGGATTCCCGGGGGATCTTGAGCCTCGTCAGGCGAAGCTGTTCCTTGAGCTCTGCAACCTCGACCTGTAGCTGGTTCTTTGTCAGTGTGGCATCGCTGAGACGGGTCTTCAACGCTTCATATTCGGAACGTTGGACAAACTCGACAGAGCGATCAACCCACATAAGAGTCGTACCATCGGACTTGCGCTTGGTCGTAACAAGACCTAGGGCCTTGAGAATAGCAACTATGTCATACACTCTTCTCTTGGGGCTCTGAAGCATGCTGGCGAGCACGTCGCTTCGAATACCTTGGGTTCCTGCTTCCTCGATGAGCTCAATGGACTTCTGGGCCAACTCAACGAGCTTCAACGTTTCACCCCTAGGTCAGCGGCGGCAGTATCTCCTCGGACCAGCTCTTCTTGCTGTACACCTCAGGTTGTATTTAGGTGTTTGTGTTGTATGTTGCGATTTTGCGAATGGGTTTTCTAGAAACCAACCACTCGTTTTTTCGAAAGGTTTCATCTAAGGAAGGACCTCGTTTGCGCAATCAAACCGTCGGGTCTCTATCTCAACCCCTGCGGCGCAGACGAATGGTCTGTTGACGACACCGATAGTTTATTACGTCGTCAAAAGCGCCCCACCCGCGACCACTTCAAAGTATGAAGGGCGGCATACAGAATGAGCAGGATCAAAGTCATAATCATGGGAGCAGCAGGCCGCGACTTTCACAACTTCAATGTCCACTTCAGAGACAACGAACAGTACGAGGTTGTGGCCTTCACCGCAGAACAGATACCAGGAATTGAAGACAGAATCTATCCCCCGGAGCTGGCGGGAAAGCTGTATCCAAAGGGCATCAAGATATACCCCGAACAGAAACTGCCTGAGTTGATAAAGAAGTTCGACGTGCAACAATGCATTCTAGCATACTCGGACTTGCCATATGATACAGTTGGTCACAAGATAGCCTTGGTCAACTCATCGGGTCCAGATATGCGTCTTATGGGTCCGACGACGACTATGCTGAAGAGTACTAAGCCAGTAATCGCAGTCTGTGCCGTGAGGACAGGTTGCGGGAAGAGTCAGACTTCAAGAAGAGTCAATTCGCTGCTTGTACAGATGGGACTCAAGCCCGTCAACGTGAGACACCCCATGCCATATGATCCTGACTTGAGAACTCAGATTGCCCAGCGATATGCTCGTCTTGAAGACATGGACCGCTACAACTGCACCATTGAAGAGCGCGAGGAGTATGAACCTATGATTAATGCCGGTGTTATTCTCTATGCTGGCGTTGACTATGGCAAGATTCTGGAGATGGCGCAAAAGGAAGCGGACGTTATTACTTGGGACGGTGGCAACAATGACTTCCCATTCTACAAACCGGATCTGCACATTGTAATCACAGACCCACACAGGCCCGGCCATGAAGTCGGTTACTACCCGGGTGAGACAAACCTCAGAATGGCCGATGTTGTGATCATAAACAAGATAGACACGGCCAACTACGATAATGTCGAGAAGGTAAGAGAGAATATTACCAAGACTAACCCGCGTGCGATTATCATAGATGCTGCTTCACCGTTGACTGTCGGAGATGCCTCCGTCATCCGAGGAAAGAGAGTAATAGCTATCGAAGATGGTCCTACAGTCACACATGGTGGTATGCCCTATGGCGCAGCTTACATTGCCGCACGCAAACACGGAGGAACAATCGTTGACCCAAGACCGTTTGCCGTGGGAAGCATCCGAGACACTTTCCAGAAATACACACATGTCAGAGAAGTGTTGCCCGCTATGGGCTACGGTAAGAAGCAAATGCAGGAACTCGAGGAAACAATCAACAAGTCAGACGTTGACTCCATTGTGGTCGGCACTCCAATAGACCTCACACATCTGCTGAGAATCAGCAAGCCAAGCACAAGAGTGAGGTACGATCTTCAGGAAATCGGCAAGCCAGACCTCACTGATGTACTCACCGACTTCGTAAAGAAGCACAATCTCAAGTAGACACGGTTGAGCACACGTTGGTCTGAGCTATTCCCGCGTGTGCTCATCGTATCTCCGTTTGACTGGATTTCGCCCCATATACATGGTTGGCTAGTTCGAGGTTCAACGTATTCACGCATCTCTTGGGCGATTGCGTGATATTGTGCATTAAGCCGGAGTAGTGAAAGAACTGCTGCTACTACCACAACTGCTGCTGAGACTCCATGCCCTCTCTCGCCAAGAGGTCCTTCCAAAGAACTGCTTGGAAGACATAGTCTAGCGGATTCAGCAACAACGCAGCTATTACGCCGTATACTATCGAATAGAGAGGATCGACATTGGATGTGATCATGCCGACAAATAAGGTGATGACTACGCTAAACAACATCACAATGATCATCAACAGGACTCTTGCACCAAAGATGTGCCAGAATCGGTGACCCGTCAATGAAAAGGTCCTCTTGATCGATTCTACGGCGGACAGCCCTTCACCGATCACAACTGCAACGAGGGGAGCAAACCTCATTGTGACGTATAAGACGGCAGCCAAGCTAAAGAACATGATGACAATTGCATACAAGGCGAATGTCACGGCTTCAGGACTATATATGTCGATGGTCAGGAATGTGAGCAATACGAGGACAAGAGGAATGAGTATCGCAGTACTGATCAGACTAACAACCAGCTGAGAACCTATGAGTGTCGGTACTCGTCCGAATGCGAAAGAGACGCTATCCCCTACCGTCCCACCTTGCGGCGAACTGTAGTTGTCCATCGCCAGTTTTGTCACGGCGCCACCGACGACCGCGTATACTACCATCTCCACAATCATGAGGATGGCCATGACAGTGAAGAAGGACGTTATCGTCGTCGACATCACGAGACTCAGCAGAAATGATAAAGGATCAGCCGAAACCTCGCCGACATTCGACAGGCCAGCCGCACCAAACAGGGACAAGAAAACGCCAGCCTCGAGTGCAGTCAGCCCAATTGCCGCTATGGCCGATATGGTAATGTAACCGACGATTCTCCTTGACCATAGGCCGAAGGTCCTTGAGACCAAGCCCACGGCATCCACTCTGAATTCAGGACGCCCGGGTTCTATGGGTGCTGGACCCGGGCCTGTGTTCTCCTCCATCTTGGTTCAGCTGAAAGTCATTTGCAGACTTTGTTCTTATAACCGCTCCGATAACAGAACCGGCTCGACATTCAGCTCAAGCAGGCTTCGGCCGAACGTCTGCGATTTCCATGAACTTCAGTCCGCCTGCCTTCTCCATTAGCTCTTCAAAGGCTATGATGAAGACATGTGGGGTGATTTCCGTGCTGCTCTTCGTGATGCGTTGGATCTCGCGTATTAGGAGTCTGTAATCTTCATCCACGGGACCGCTTGGAGCCACGTAGAGATTGAGCGTATCCATGCTGTACGGATCATTCATATCTTCCTTCGCAACCTCGACTTGGGCCTCCTCGACCTCCGGGAGATTCAGAATGTCGGTCCGAAGTGCAGTCAGGTTAACAGTCGCACCCTTGATTTTCTTCTCGGCCAAACCCATGATGGCTATCTGAGCCTGTGCATCATTTGTGCGGCCTATGTCCCAGAAGAATGGTCCGTCCATACCACATATTGGGCATTTAGCATTCTCGTGCTTGGAGGCAGTGTCACCCAGCAGGAATCCCTCAAACACTGTCCCTGTGCCGTCCATGTGGAAGAGAGTGACATGTCCAGGTTCGGTCTCATCCACGAATTCATACGACCCGTCGTTGTTTACCCTCAGAAACTCGAAGGACATCTCAAGAGGTGACACATTATGATACGGGCCTTTGTAGTCACACTGTACTGCGAATGAAATCTTGCTTTCCGAAGATGCGTAGCCTCCAATGACTCTAACCTCCTTTGCTCCCTTGTTGCTAAGAATCTGGACCATGTCGTCAACAACTGGAGGATAGATCTTCTCACCGGCTAGCAACAACACAACCTTCTCAGGTGCTTGGAAGTCTGCTTCTGACATCGCTCTGAAGAATCGGTTTCTCAGGTAGCTTGGCATGCCTGCGAATCCGTTGGCCTTGAAGACCTTTGCAAGCTCGACAAGCTTCTCGCTTGGAATTGCACCACCTGCACTAGTGGCCACATAGAACTTGGACATCTGCCTCAGTCCAAGGTTTACAGCCCACCACCCAAGGTGAGGAGCGTAGGGGAAGAGGTTCATACTGATTAGTTCCCAGCCACCTTTCACCCAAGGATCAACAGCCATCTGTCCGACCTTGACGCAGTTCCTGTTCAGCAAGTCGTAGTCGTAACGTGTCAGAAAGACTGGTGATGGAAGACCGGACGCCCTGCCGGAACTCAACCAGAACTGCAACGGAGCGTATTGGTAAGTCATACGTTCCTTCAGATCCTCCATGGCCTTCTTTGCACCAGCGTGAAGCTTGACCCGAACACCCTTGCCCCGGATGAACTTGTAGTCCTCATCATATCCAGCGTTCTTTGTGTAGGACATCAGGGTTCTAACAATCTCTGCGGGGGGGCGAGGGGCGCCGTCAACTTCTGATGGGTTCAGGACGAAAGACCTCAGGTTGTCTTTGTAGTCTATCTTCTTGATAAGAGGAAGCTGGTACTTGCCCCAGTCCTCAACACATGTAATGTTGAAGGGATCCACATTCAAGCGCTTGAACATCTGACGGTAGTAGGGATGATTGGGCCAGACCTGGTATCTAATGAATGCCTTGAACTTGCGGTCTTGGAGCTCCTTTATTTCGCGGTGATTGGTTCTCTTTAGTTCCTCGAAAGTATAGCTTGTGCGGGTCATTCGACAGCCTCCGAATCTGTTCTCGCTAATCGGCTCTTAACAAAGCCATCTTGGGCGATTATGGCAGTAGTCTACAAGTCCGCGTTCTCGGGGTCATAAACATTCCGAGCCCTGAAATAGCCTACATGATTGCCTCTCTGGTCAAGAAGCCCATAATAGTAACCCATAATAGCATCAGAGGTTCTCAGCCAGCGGGAATCAGACGATAGGAGTGCGTCAGTTTGTCCGAGACCGACGAGAAGTTGCAGAAAGGTATCATAGAACTGGACCATGGAAATGACAAGAAAGCGTTCGAATACTTCAAAGAGGTGTTCGAAGGGCGGCAGGACAGGCTAATCAAGAAGGTGCAGGAGAACCCGAAGTCGCCCACACTGATGCTGGATGCATTGTATATGATTCACGCGCTCGTATGGCTGAG
The DNA here is from genome assembly GCA_003345555.1 of Candidatus Thorarchaeota archaeon. Classification (GTDB taxonomy): domain Archaea; phylum Asgardarchaeota; class Thorarchaeia; order Thorarchaeales; family Thorarchaeaceae; genus OWC5. The sequence goes on along the minus strand of PRDJ01000066.1, from coordinate 11,616 downwards.
GGTTGCCGAAGCTGGGATGAGGAAGGAAATGGGAACCGAACTCCTCGGAAAAGCCGTCGGAACTGTAGAAGCGGCAAGGAGTGCACTCGGACCCTTAGTGACAGGCTTGGCTCAATGGGCTAAGGAGAAGAACATCAAGATAGTTCAGAACAAAGCGCTTGGTCTTCTAGAAGCGACCAAGGATCTTGAAGATATGGCGAAAAAAGCCCTCGAAGCAAGTAAGGCGAAGTAGATCCTAACTTGCGGCACCCGAGGACTCTACTTCTTCTGGCGTCCTTCCATGTACTCAGACCACGCCTTAGCTGGGAATCTCTCGTTCATAATCTTGATCTCTGAGAAGATACTTTTCTCCAGGTCAATCGCATAATGGTTTGCGAGCTGAAACAGCAGCGAGATGACTTGGGCAAACTCTCGAGACAGATCCTCTTTCTTTGGGGCTTCATGGCCTATTCCTACAACCTTGTATCCCTCTTCTACCGTTATGTGTCGCGCCACCTCCCCAAGTTCTTCTATCAAGTGCGCAAAAACCTGTGACGCTGGAAACTTGTCCCAACCGCGTTCCTGCTCGAACTTGGCGAGCATTTCCTGAATCTTCGATAGATCCACTTAGACCATCCTCTTCATTATGTTCATGACATGAGCCCTTGCCTGGTCGAGGGCAGACGACGTAGGTGCAAGTATCGGCCCCAGCTCGGTTGACTCAGGGAGCGCTTCCTCACCAAGGAACATCGCCTCGCTGACTGCGCCCATCATTTCCACGGGCGGGAGAACTGCGCACGGAAGCTTCATGCCCGGCTTCAGACCCTTGATGTTTGTGACGACGTGCCACACTCGTGACCCGTCAGAGCATCTGCATTCGGTCAGATTCTTGGACGATTCTAAGGGATGTGTCTCGGTGATCTGAACAGCCAAGATATCTATCGCAAACGCCGCATCATCTCCATAATCCCGGAGCCGCCTCGGGAATCCCTGCACAATCCGCAACGAATAGCCCAACTCGGCCAGAGATTCGACCTCCTTCACTGTCTTCGGCTTGTACGAACTCGATTTTATCGCATTGTCATAGATATGAGCGACCTCATCAATCGCAGCAACCAGCTTTTTCGTGGCATCAAGGTCTGCGAGCACCAACGGTTCCACATACGAGTATTTCACTTCGTAGAGAAGAGCACCCGCAGTCTTGACGGAATCTGTGAGCTCGCTATAGTCAAGATGTACCCTGACCCTTCGGCTCGTGATGATTTCATTCAGGCGCTTGAGCGCATCCTCAAGAACCAGAACCCGGGCATTCTTTGCCGTGTCCAAACATCTTCACCGTGAGGTGTCATCTTCTCTGTTCCCATTTAAAAGCTAACCAACTCATTGAGTCATGGCATAGGAAAGGTATGAGAGGTACATGAGTCGAACACGAGAAGTCATATAAAGCAACATTGAGTACTCGCTTTCCAGACTCAAACACGGAGAATACTGGTGTGCTCCAAGCTGTATACATTCTCATCGCCGACAGCGGTCTGTGTGTGCTCGATAGGAAGTATGGCACCGCTGACATGGACCCGAATCTAATCAGCGGGTTCTTGACAGCCCTCATCCAGTTCGGGCGAGAACTGAGTGACGGAAACAGAGTCCATGTTATAGACTTCGGAGCATTTGACATATGCCTCTCTTTGAGGGAAAATGTCATAGTCGCCGCCTCGGTAGACAAGACTGATGACAGCAACGCAGCAATGGCTGTATTGTCTGATGTCAATCACGAGTTTGTGGAGACTTATCGTGATGTCTTGGCCAAATGGGATGGCAATCTGGAACCTTTCGAGAAGTTCACTAAGAAGCTTGATGAGATCACAAAGGATGGTCATGCTTCGGAGAAGAGGATAATTGTGCCCGTTCTCAAGGGAAAGGTATCGCCAATGCTCGTGAGACTTGGACAACTGAGCCAAGAGGCATTTCAGGTAGGCCAAATGTGCAAGGGAAGACTCACGACAAAGGCTATTGCTGACCAGCTGGGTATGCCACTGAAACAGGTTCAGAAAGCGTTGCAGACACTTGAGGACATGAAGATGCTCGTCTGGAAGGAGATAGGGGAGTAGTCGTCTATCCCAGTGTGACATTATCCTCCTGTTCGAGGAGCATCCCTGTGTCGCTCACGCTGATGCCAACCTCCGAGTGCGCACCAACAGTCTACTGCGTCTGACCCCATTCGTTCGCAACTGCGATCAGTATCAGGCTAATCACGATAAGGCCGGGAGCCAGAATACCCGGAATCGTGTACGACCCGAATACTACAGTGGCCAAGAAATGCCTTCCAGCAGAAATGACTTGGCCGGCAAACATTATCAAGAAACCAAGGCCAAGCAGCGCATTGGAACGTCGGAGCACACCGCCTGATTGGTATGCCAAGTACCAGAACAACAGGGGAATGAAGAGCGCGTAGATGATTCCCGCCCCGCCTGAAACTATCATCCTGGTGGTTGAGTCCATTGGTACAAAGGCCAGCACCACAGCGATCAAGAAGGCAGGTATGGCGAAAAGAAGCTCTGCTAGCTTGTTCCCGAATATCATGAATGCAGCTGTTGCGGACAATACCGCAAGCCCGGACCATTGGAAGAACGCCCCTGCGCTCAGTAACCAGCTCCCATTCGTAAGCAAGGGCGAAATGCCGAAGCCAGGCAGATCGCCGTAGAGCGAAGTGGAGTCCGCATAGAAATCAGCTATGAAGTAGAAGACCCGTCCCACAGCTAGAAGAAGAAAGAACAATGACATGGCCAACTGGAATGGATTTCGCGTCCTACGCCAGCGGAAGAAGAGGATGAATAGAAACAGGAAGAAATACAGGCCAACTACCAAGAACCAAAGGCCCACGTGAATTTCACGGACAACCATGTCTATTGTCTGCAGCAAGTGCTTATCTCCGGAGACGGTTCAGTTAGTGGCTGCTGATTGTCTACCAGCAGATAAATGTATTTTGAGCTGTTGGATTCGCGATAGGTCTCGACAAGCTCTATATGAGTTGCGAAGACAGTCCTGTTGATGTCATGATGAGTAGTGCGGGCACGTGGAGGCTGAAGTCAGAGGACGGGAATGTTAGGACGTTCTTTGATATCCGAAGAAAAGTCGGAAACAAGATCATTAGAGCATACCTGCTCAAGACAATGATTGAGGAGGGCAGGGTTCAGCGAATCAGGGCCACTCTCAAAGGGCCTAAGGACGAATTCAAGGATTTTGCCGACTTTCTGGTTCTAGGAGCGCATGGTGAGCAGGGAGACTTCCACATGCTCGTTGAAGCAGGGGTTTACGAGAACCTGCGAATCGTAGGAACGGACAAGGAGGAATTGCATCAGATTCAGCCCGATGCGCTCTTGGCGATGTTCACTGATGCATTAGAGAATCCTGCTTCGCACGACGCTATGCTGTTCCTTAGCGTCGACTCAAGAGTTCGTCCGGGATAGGTTAAATAGAATCGCCGACCCGAGCTCTCTAATTCCTGTTCGGTGGCCGCCTTATGTTAGAGAGGTACGCAAAGTGTCCAGTCTGCAAGAAGAAGACTCTGCTCAAGGTACCACCAAACGTTCTGAAAGGTGCAAAACGTTACCCTGTCACTGTCAAGGTGAGACATGAAACCCACTATTTCTATATCAACCTAGATAGCCAAGGCTCAATTACTGATATACTTCGGCCCGATGTGGTTGAACAGGCTTAACCGATGTATCTATCACTGCCCTTGAAATCCGTGCTTTCGCTACCTTGGAAGTATGCTCCCTTCTGTGCAATCTCGCTTCGAGCCCATTCGATGAACTGTACAACCTGAGACACATTATCATCGAAGACAGAGAAATCCAACGTCAGCCCTGCGAGGTCAGCCATGATCTCTAGGACACGTTTTGCCGCCCTATAGTCGAATTTGATTATTCCAAGAGTCTCGCCAAGCAGACATGCACCCTCCATGTCATACATCGTCGCGGCCCACACGGGTATGAATCCGTTTGCCCCGTTGATGAGCCCTTCTTTCGTTGTGACAGCTCCTTCGTGACCCGAGACCCGTTCTAGAAGCTCCTCTGAACTCGCAGAAATGTAGACTCGTGATGGAGCAGGATACGAATTGAAGAACTCCTCATATCCCTGTTCATATGCCGCAAGCGCATACATCTCTCTGACGTTCAGATTCACCATCTCCTTCACGAAGAAGTCCGCATACTCAAACACACCGCCGCTGGAAGTCGGCTGGAAGTCTGCGGTCAAGATGAGGATGTCATGAGGCTCATCAGGCGCGGCATGATACATATGAACTGACGATTTTGGAAAATGTGCGATGCCATCCTTAACAAAGACGCGAGGTGGAAAATCACTGCTGTAGAAATCCATGATATGTTCAGCATCGAGCAGCCTGACGAGAGTCTCTACTGCGATTCGACCTACGTTGGCAATTCCTGGCAGACCTATGATTGCCAGCGGTTTCCTGAGAGAGGCGGAATCTACGTCAACGAACTTCCGGACATACATGGAGGCGAACCCTAGTGGATATCAGTTCGAAGAGCTTTTTTTGACTATTGGTTCCAAGATTAGAACAAGCGGAACTGGCTTCCTCGTCTAGCCATTCTCTTTCTCGTCAGACTTTCGAATGGCATCCCTTACATAGGACCCGAAGTCCGAAGTCTCACCATCGCGCTGAACCCGTATCGTGGGTTCCTCGCCCTTCACTTGTCGTTCAATATACATGACATCGATTTGGGTTATGACCTGTCGGAGCTCTTTGTAGACTATGAGGTAGAGCAAGACATCTTCGATTTGGGCGCCCACGGCCGGCTCTCGGCTTTTCAGATCCGCCAGATAGGAATCTGCGTCTGGCGCCAAGAACCTCTTCAGAAGTCTCGTCCTTTCAGCGTCAACCTTTTGCTGGTGTTCCCGTTTTTCTTGCAGCCTCTTGTCTCTAGCCGTGAGTTCGGCCAGTTTCCTGCGTCGTATGAGAGCCAGCTCAGAATCATCGTCGCTCAAGTCTATACACTGTCGTCTCACGGAAGGTAGAGTGCTTTTTAGAATTGCTTTTTAGGACCGGTAAGTCACATATCATTGTAAGAGGCAACTGATACTGCCAAGAGAGTGAGACCGACCATGTCTATTAGTGGACCATGTGACTGGCTGCAGAGTTCTTTGTCTGGCTTTTCGTGCAGACTGAGAAATCAGGTGCTTGCCAAAGCCGAGGTGTCTGCAAAGTGCTCCAATTCAGACATCGCAGCCATTTGTGTAGATGCCTATACCTCTCTCGCGAAGGGTCAGGAAGGCATTGATTCTGGCAGTACTGACGCCTTCCCGTATCTCATCGACTCCGCTACGCACTTCGAGAGCCTCCAAGAGTTGGACAATGCGGTGATGGCTTATGTGAAGGGCATCACTTTTGCGGCTGGACTTGGACTCACAGACAAGGGGTACGAGATGTTCCGGCTCGCTAGAGCGCTCTTTGAGCGTGGCTTGTCACATTCCGACACATCACTGAAGAGCCCGGGAGTGAAACAGATGCTAGTCAAAGCAGGCCAAGGTCTTATCGAATCTGCCCGCAAGAAGAGAGAACAGGCGTCTGCGATCGACGTGCAATCTGAGCTCAAAGCAACCATACTTGGAGGGGCTGGCCTTAGGAAGGTCCAGAAACAAGAAGGCAAGGACATAGTAGGGATTGGAGGACAACAGCTCTACGCCCAGAAGGCCCAAGAATACAGAGACAGTGCTGAACTGTACGTCAAGTCGGGGATGGTGAAGAGTGCGGTCGTCTTTGCCTGCATGGCGGCCCTTGCAGACCTGATGCTTGGCAACGCAGCAGATGGAATGGCATATCTCACCAAGATTGCGGCCGATTCAGGACAGCGCGCCAAGTTCAATGAGAATCCCTGTTTCCAGTGGACGAAGCTTCTGTTCAAAGCACATGTCAGCAAAGATGTCGACGCTATCGAGCTAGCAAAAACCCGATTCCTGCAGATACCATGGGGTTTCAAGGACGACCGTGAGTTTGCGCGACGAATAATGGAAGCAACTGCGAGACGAGTCACCGAGTGATTTGCAGGTGCGCAATAAAGAAGCCGCTGGTCGCATGCTTATGAGGAAAAAGCCGGCATACCTTCTGAGAACACTTGAAGCTAGGATATCCCGGGGAATTCGGAACAGGCACCTGAAGTAGTTCGAACCTGTGTCTCGTCATCGCAGAGTCTATCTGGGACTCCCCTTCATGCGGGAGAAGGGAGCAAGTCGCATACACAATTTCAGTACCGGGCTTGTCGGCGTAGGCCGTAAGAACACCATCGAGAATCTTGTTCTGAATCGACATAATTGCCAGTAGTCTTGCCTTGTTAAGCCGCCACTTGAATGAGGGGTGACTACGAAGAACGCCTGTTGAAGTGCAGGGGGCATCTATCAGGATTTTGTCCGCACCTACAACCGGAGACCGAGAAGCATCTGCTTGAAGCCATTCCACGGCATCGCACCCGAGAAGCCTGCTCCTATCTCGACCCATCCTCACACGATTGGAATAGATGTCGGTGGCAGTGACTCGACCACTTCCCTTCATGAACTCGTATATTAGCTGAGTCTTCATCCCCGGAGATGCGCACGCATCCCAGACAGTCTCACCGGGACGCGGGTTCAATACCATTACCGTTAGCACGCTGGCTTTGTCTTGAATCAGGACTGTTCCATCCCTAAACTCGTTGGATCCTACAATTGATTCGATTCCCCGATTAACCCGATACAACCCTTGCACGTCCGGGTCTGGCCTAAGCTGCGCGCCTGAATTCGCAAGGCTTGAAAACATGTCCGTAGTCCCGCTCTTGAGAGCATTTGCTCTAACATAGTAATCATGACCGGCGTTGTTGTGTTCCATCAACGATATTGCCTCTGCTCGCGGCAGATTATCTAGCAGTGTTTTCACAATGAATGACGGATGTGCAAGACTTATGCTAAGTCGCTCAATTGGTTTCAGATTCCTGATTGATTTCTGCAAGTCCAGAGATAGAGCAGAAGAGATCAATGGTAACAGATGAGGCATCGACCCGAGATAGTTAGCGCTGATGACTTCGAGCGGTGTTCGGAGCCAGCGGCTCTCATAGACCGCCAACCGCATCGCACTTCGTTCGTGGGGGGATAGCTTAGAGAGAGGTTTCGAGCCCATAATCTTCAGGAGAATGAAGTCTATCGTGTTGAGAAATCTAACGACGCCCAGAGTAAGAGAATGCATTATTGGCCGGGCACCGGTCGAAATCTTGGAGTCCCGATCCTGCACCCGGAGAACAGAACGCACTGAGGCCGACTTGTCATATGCCTCTAGTGCTTCCAAGGTCTCCAAATGGGCTATACGTTCAGGCTCCCTAGGCATCTCATCCCTTGATACAACACCCGCTGACTCTCATATGAACTCGATTCCCGGTCCAACATGCACGTATTTCATGCGTGTCAATATAACAGGGAAGTACTTCGCTCCGATGATACCCGAGTCCTTGTATCCACCTAGGTGAGGCATGTGTGGGTCGAAGTACAAGTGATCTTGCCCGATTGTCACTCCGGCGGCTTCCACTTCCTTGGCCCATCTTGTTCTCACCGATCTATCATCAGAAAAGACCGAGGACCTCAGGCCAAATCGGGACGAATTCGCGATGCGAATTGCTTGGTCGACACTCTTGACACTCGTGACCGGAAGGGAAGGCGCAAATACCTCCTCCCGCATCACTCTCATGCTCTCGTCCACATTTGTAAGCACCGTAGGTTTGTAGAACAAACCAGCGGGGTCAGGCTCCGATAAGTAATCACATCGAAATCCACCAGCGATCACCTTGGCCCCTTTTGCTTTGGCGTCTTCCATCTGATCAAGAAGGAGGTATAGCGCGGTGAGGCCAACCGGTGGCAGACTGACCTTGGGATCCGACGGCCTTCCGACATGAAGTGTTTCGACTTCTTCCGTTACTAGGCGGAGTAACTCATCATGAAGTGTGTCTTGGACCAGCAGGCGCTTGATCGCCATGCAAGCCTGCCCACTACCTAGGAACCTGCCCTTGACAATCATCTTGGCTGCAAACTCTAGGTCGACGTCTTTGCCCCATACTAGGCACGCGTCGCTTCCTGCGAGCTCTGGTGCCATGAGTATCCTCTTACTTGTGGCGTCTGACCATAACGTAATGCCAGTGTCGCTGTCACCATACCACACCAGCGCACCAACTCCGGGGTCGGACGTGAACCTATCCATCAACTCTTTGCCGCCGCCAGTGAGGACTTGTATCATTGCCGGAGGTAGTCCCATCTCAGTGAAGGTCTGCAAGAATATCTGACCCAAGAGAATCGTGCTCAATGGAACTTTGCTCGGAGGTTTTAGGACGGTGGCATTGCCAGCTAGGATAGAGGAGGTAATGCTCAGAATCCCGAGGGCAAGCGGCGAGTTGTATGGCGTGAATAGACAAGCGACTCCATAGGGCTCTCGAAATCTGTAGTTCTTTCCGCCATCTCTGCCTGGTGCTTCTACTACATCGACGTCTCGTCCCCAGATTTCGAACGTCTCGCGCTCGAGGTACTCGGTGAACATGTCCCACGTCCACTCGAAAGTCTTGATTGGGACACCTTCTTTTACCGATATATCTCGCACTTCCTCGAAGCGCTTCTTTACCGCAAGTCCTGCTTGGTAGAGAGCTTCGATACGGTCATCAAGAGTACAACCCATGCCTTCCAGCTTGAATGGATTGAACAACGCATGGTGGTCTCTCACTCCTGCCGCGATGGCGTCTTTGATATCTGACTCACGTGAGATGGCAACCTTTGCATATGCTGCGTTATCGAGCTCATCCTTTGTGTAGTGTGGAACCCCGTGAGCCTTGCGGTAGTCCTTCAGATATCTCATCTCTGGACTGTTGACGGGTATGAAGCGAGGCGCCCTTGAGAAAACGAATCGCTGCGAGACGGACGCCCCACGGAGCTGAAGTGCTATTGCCAAGCCGGGATCAACAACGACTTGATCCATATCCGGGAAGACTACATACTTACCCGTATCGACTTCGCGCCCGTCAACGATAATTGGACAGACTTGCATTGCAGGGGCCTCAGTGGGATTGTATGAAAGCAGGCGATTTAGAGCGTCTTATAGTCTTTCTGAAGAGCCGCAATGGATTGAACAAAGCACCCAGCCAATGGGCAGAAGATGACCTGTCAGGGCGCTGCAGAACCCGTCTTCTATGGTCGCTTGTTCACTGGACGTTGATACATCTGAACAAGCATTCCGGGATGCTGCTCGTAGGGCTTTCCCCACCGACGGAAACCGAATTTTGCCATTAGCCTCTCTCCAACTTCCTGCCCTACAAGGATATTGCAGTAATTGCGCTGGCATCCGTGAGCCCGCGCGTACTCTGTGAAGTGGATGTACATTGCAGATGCCAATCCGCTGGACCTGCAAGCCGAACGGACGGTCTGATGCTCGCCAAATAGGCCCTTCTCAGTAATCTTTGCCTTGTAGACACCCACTATTCGTCCTTCGAGCCGGCTTCCGAAGTAGTGGTATCCCGAGCGCATTTCGTCAACTATCTGGTCAGGACCATACATTCTGATTCTTCGCCAAGCTTCAGGATATTCCATCGCCAAAGGCCAGACCTCACTGAAGAGTGAGGCTATCTCTCCTGCATCATCCTCTCCGAACTCAACAACTCGAATTTGGTCGGCAGGGAGTTGTGACGTAGGAAACCCCTCTATCGGATAAATCGCAGGTCAAGAATTCGTCCTAGCCCAGTCATAAGCCTCTTGGATTGGAGTGCATGCCCCACATCTATGACAGCCCGCAGCAGTCTCCGCGGGATTGAGTTGGTACTTATGGAGAATCTTCCCGACCTCCTTGTAGAATTCAACTGAGCCAGCCAGATCTCCGACATACGTTGGTGTGAAATCTGCAAGCTGACTTCCAAGCGCCGGTCGTACCGGAAGAACCACGGGCATCACACCCATAGCAGATACGTCATCAACCATGCGAAGAGTAGTATCATTGTCCTCTCCTAGACCTTCGAGGAAGAAGGTGCTCGCGTTTCCCCTACCAAGAAGATTGAGAGTACGGTTCCAGCTGTCTCGATACTGATCTAATGTCGCCTGACGGTACTTGCCTGGGCACATGACACGTCTAACTTCATCATCAGCGCACTCGATGTGCATCCCGACAGCGTTGACTCCTGCCTCCACCAGCTCGTAGATTCGTGCTTGGTCGGCCGGGGGTTCAAACTGAACACCAATCGGAATGCGGCTGAATCTGCGAATTTCTCTCGCGGTTTGAGTCAGCCTTCTACAGCCCATATCAGGCGTATCAGGTGTTCCCGTCGTTAGCAGGACGCTTCTTATCACGCCCTCCTTCTCTGCCGCGCGGACAACCTCGGCCACCTGACTTGGAGTCTTCTCAAGAATCGTGTCACCAACAGACTGTGATACTGGTATCGTGCAGAACTTGCATTGCTCGCCACTAGCCCAGTACCTGCAGGATTGATACACAGTCGTGGCCAGGACATCTGCACCATGAAGGAGTGCTATCTTCTGATATGGCGTGCCTTCGGCCGTGGTCAGGCTGTAGAATCCGGGCTTGGGCACTTCCTTTAGTCGTACTTTCCCATCGTATAGCCAGAGGCCCTTCTTGCCCGTAGGCACCAGAGCGACGGGACCGTATCTTCGGATCATCTTGCCCGTTCGTACGGGGACTCCACATGCCCGGCCGTTCGGCAATACGAAATACCGGCTGCCCACCGGTCCAGCGCCGCCACGCCTGCCCGCCCACTCTCCTTCAGGCAGAGTTACGCCCTCCGTTAATAGACGGATCTTGAGTGTGAGCATGTCTTCCGCATTCATAGCGTTCCTGCACTCACAATCATTTGCCCTAATCTGTCTTCACATCTTGACCTTTGAGGTTGAGTCGAAAGCGGCCAAGACCATTTCTGGGAGGTCAAGAACGGTAATCCCCTTTTCTGCCCGAGAAGCCAGCATGTTCTTGCAGAAGGGGCATGAGGTTACCAAGAACTTGGCTCCAACCTCCCTCGCCTGCGAGATGCGAGCATCACCGATAATACTGGCTTGATCAGTGAATAGTGTTCTCAGACCAGCACCATTGCCGCAGCACATGGCGTTTTCCCTGCTGCGGGCCATCTCGACCACCTTCGTGCCGGAGACTCTTTCGATGACTTTTCTGGGGGGTTCGTATATGCCACTGTGGCGGCCAAGGTGGCACGGGTCGTGGTACGTGATAGGGCCGCCGAAATCAACTGCCCTCAAAGCATCCAAGTGCTTTTCAAGCAGCTGGCTAATGTGAAGCACCGGCTTCTTTAGTTCAATCCCGAGCTGGGGGTAATCCTTGGTGAACGCTCTGAAGCATCCCGGACACGTCACAACTATCTGGTCGCCTTCAGATTTGTTCAGGGTGCCCGCATTGTGACGGGCTTGCTCAATTCCTAGGTCTCGAAAGCCTGTCCTGAAGAGCGGGGAACCGCAGCACCATTCGTCAGGGGTCACGGACACCTTGTACCCGAGGTGAGAAAGTATGGAAACGGTACTACGAGCGATGCCGTTTTCATGATAAGCCGCCGTACAGCCTGTGAAGTAGAGGATCTTCTTGCCTTGGGTCTTTGTCGGTAC
>PRDJ01000065.1 GCA_003345555.1 Candidatus Thorarchaeota archaeon | reverse complement strand
AGCCTGACCGCTATCGCGTAAGAACGAGTCACTGGTCTATGTCGTCGGCCAACAGACGCTTAGTTTAATACCCTCTGTGCCCTGCCTGTTTCAAGTCTGGAGGATACAAGATGTCGCCGAAAAAGAAAGAGGAACTCGCGGAGTCTGACAAGCTAACGCCACGTGACAAACAAGAAATTCAGGAAGGCGCTTGTGTCAACTGCGCAATCGCGACCTTTGTGCTTCTCATCCTAATGATGACGGCAGCACTTCTCTAGGCGGGGTCCTACCAAGATAGGAATTGGCCGCACTCGTGTCCTAGATGGGAAAATTCAAGCCACCGGACTTGGCGTGCGGCCAGTCGGGTATATGCTACTTCTTTTCTTCTTCCTCTTCTTCTTCTCCAAGCCGCTTGCCGGGCTTGAGTCTCTTCGATTCATCATAGGATAGCCTGCCCGGTGAAGGAGTAGACAAATCATGACCGGGTTTGCCTTCCTTGATGCCCTGGGCCGTTTCACTTGGCCATGACTCACCGGGAACTGGCATTCTCCGGGCTATGTCTTTGTCCACCTTGCCGGGCTCGGGCTGCTCGCCAGCCTCCCGGACCTTCTCTATGATCCTCTCCGTTCGTTGCACTCTGAGATAGAAAAGGGAAGAGAATATTCCCGCAAGTGGGAATACAGTGAGCTTCGCTATGTCCTTGAACAGATACGTTGCCGTGGCATTCGTCACCCAGGGGTTGCTGCCAAACCAACTCGCGATTGTCGATCCGGGGACGGCCGCTATCATTAGGATGGAGTCCACGAAGAAATAGCCGCTGGCCAGAAAGAATGTCAACAAGGGGCCTAGGTCTCGAAGCCGCATGCGAGATTCCTCAACCGACTCTGTCACAGTTCGCCCAATGCCGCTCATTGCGTACACCAAGAAGAAGACTGATATCGCCACATCCCCCAAGCTCAGCTGCGGCGCTTGACGACGCATCACGTTGACCAAGAAATACCCTGCATACAAAGCAATGAACAGAGTCAACAGTGCAACATTGAGTGCTGATCCCCTTCTGGCATATCGGAAGAATGTGAGGAGAGAAACCAGGCCAAACAAGCCCATCATAAGGTAAGCTATGATGAGTCCATCGTGATATAGAGCAAGGTTGCCTAGCGCAGTAGCAAAGATGCCAGAGACCAGAGTGCCGAGTCCAAAGACGTTCTGAGGAATGAGCCAGAGTGCGGCAAGCGCCTCGGCACCAATCAAGCCAAGGCCAATCAGCAGAATGAAGAGGCTCCCGAGGCCAATGGCGACCCCGCCCTTCTTTGGTTCGGCTATAGTCGCCACTCTTAGACTAGTCCTCGCAGATAGATATGCCTGAAAAGCAATCCAGCCTAGCCAGCCGAATACTGCGAAGAAGTACAGTGCACTATGCCCAAGAACAACGGACACGAACACGGCAATCGCAAAAGAGATTGCCATCCATGCGATTCCCTTGAGTTCGGTCACTCTTCCTCGACCCCTTCTCGTAATCCAGAGCGAGTCGAGCTTTGCAGTGCATAGGAATGATCCTATTGCGAAGTATATCGCGCCCGTTGCACCTGTATACACGAAGAAGTTCACAAGCAACGTTTCGAGCGGAGTGCCGACCGACCCTCCAATCATAGCGGTCATGTACAGCGCAAGGAACGTTGTGGCTACAAATATAGTCAGGTAAGCGACGTATCGTCTTGTCTTGAAGAACACACCGAGGCCTGAAAAGAATGGAACTGGCAATCAGCTACCTCCCTTTTAATCAACAACCGTGCCAGATGCATTTAAGCTTTGCACAGTCAAATCGAACAAGAAAGGCACAGCTCCAGATGTCCGAGACGTGTCTACACCTATCTGGTGGCTTAATTGCAGAATGCCAGGAGCCTGCAAACAGCTTGTCCGCATTAATCATGTCAATTCGAAAGGATGCTCTTGACACATCTGGCTGACTCCTACTGGCAGCTTTGTCTTTTCTTCATATTTGGCTTCACTTGCGAAAATCTGTCAGCGCTGCGCTGTAGGGGACAGGAGACGGTCCACTTCGGCTCTGGAAATCACACTACTGCTTATATCCTATGGACGAGCAACTGAGCCATTGAGCAGAAATGAGTACGCCAAGTGGTAGATATGCTTGCGCTGCTATAGGGTTCAGTTTGCTCCTGCCCGTAATCATTGCTTTCATAGTTCTTGAAGCTCTGGGAGTTGCGGAGTACGCGCTGCCGATAATGATGCCAATCTTCCTAGCGATGCTGGTAGTTTTCGGTGTCGTGGGATTGGGGGTACTCGCCATTTCGAGGTGGGCGCAGAATGCCGAGCTACAAACGAGAGATGGTCTAGTCACTCCGGAAGATCAGCAAATCGCTGACGGGCTGTCCAGCGCGTACATGCGCACAAAAGGGGGGCACTTCATGATTCCGACGCACTGCCCGCATTGCGGAAACGCGATTGACCTTCAACGGGTCGACTGGTCCAGTTCCCGAACTTTGACTTGCCCCGCGTGTTATCATGAAATAGACGTAAAGACAGTCTAAGAGCCCGTCTCGACATACGTGGCTAGCGATGCTCTGGTACCTACCTTCGGAGATAGGTAAATGCGATAGTCGGAATCAGAGAGCTTCGCCTCGACGGAAGTTAATTGTAAGTGAATAGTTCGAGTCTCTTGGTTCCTTCTATCGCGCTCACTTCACAATCGGTGCGAATGCGTAGGCGATTGCATCAGTCGATTGTATCGTGATTGGCTTTCTGTTCTTGATCACAGACATGTTCCGGGTGTTGCTTTCGTGTGCCATTTTGTTTCACGAGTACCATTACTCAGGTTCAGTATATAATGCGAAGCCACGTCTGAGGGTCACGGGAGAGAGTCACATCTCGTGACCTAGTTCGGTGATATTTATCCCGCAAAAGAGACGATGAGGACTATGACTCCTCTTTTAAAAAAACCGAGTGCGTCCTTCGGCAATCCATAGGACGCGATAGTCTTGGTCGAGCAGAAGCAGACTAAGTCGCAGAAGACATCCTGTACGTGACTCAGCTCGCGAGAGTCACTTTGACAAAACCACAACACGGAAGTTGGACCAGTAAGCCATGCCATACTTCCCAATCCTCTTGCCGAACCTGCCCCACAGTTCCTGAAACGAGATGGCACTCACCCCAAACGGAGCGAATATGTCAGGGGTCTTCTCACAGCGAATAGCAGCTCTTCCTTAGCCTGCTTGGCGTTCATCTTTTTTTCTGAACTCGTATCTTGTCTCTGTTTTTGCGTGGAGCCCAAGTTTCTCGAGTTTGTCCACATACCCGCCTCATGGGAGAAAGACTGCATTGAGACCGATTGTGTTCCAGATCTCTGAGGCTATCTGTTACTCGGGTGATTTTCCATATCCGACAATGGCGATTTGCACCAAGCCGTGATCCTTAACGACGCGGACCATTTCCGAGAGCGTGTTGTCTACACCTTTCTGTCCTCGTGTCATCATGACATCTTCTAGCCCAAGGAAGTTGACAACCATGTCGCAGGACGAATCCTTCAATGCAAGATGCGTGCAGTCGCATCCGAGGTAGTGTGTTCGAGACCATATAAAACGAGGGTAGGCTCTGCTGGCCCTGAGCCCGAAGTGTGTTTTGAAGTCACTCGGAAGACCCAGCCCAGTGACATCTGTCTTGGGAAAGAGTTGGGCAAACTCAGCACTGAGATATCCGTGCCCAGCTGGAAGATCAAGAATGATACTCACTGTGTCATTGCATTGGACGCGCATTAGCTCAGCGATCCTGACCCTCACTCCTCCAAGGCTGTTGAAGACGTCTTCATACTCTCGGTCGGTGAAGTAGCTGAAATCCGCTCTGAAATACCTCCGATGCGTCCTGCGAGAATAGGTAATTGCAGCAGTCTATAAAACCGCCTGTCAAAGCATGTGCTCTTGTAGCAGCGCCCTTGGATACATACTGAGTCCGCAAACTCTAAGTGTGACCTTGGGATGACATGGTGCAGCATGATAACGTATGCCATAAGTGGTCTGGAGATTGACGTACTCCTTCAGTCACTGTCTGAGAAGTATTCGACAGCCCTCAAGAGGATTTGGCATAGCCCCGCTCAGGTCAACGCCGTTTTCGTAAGAGACGAACTCGTCCTTCGCACGTTGTCAGAACAGGCAGTCGTAGTTGTTGTAGAGCACGACGTCGCTGCCAATACCTGCAAGGTTCAGTGCTTGGCGCTAGCAGGTGGAGCTGGGCTTCTCAGGATAAGTTGGGGGGCTCAGGATGCAGCTGAATCAACTTTCCGGAAACTGATAGAAGGACTCGCATTACAGCATGGCTGGCAGTATGAATTCATTCCTACCGAATACAGGCTCAAGGGAGCCAAGTGCCCGTCCTGCGGAGCAATCTACCAGTATCCTCCAGACAAGGTACTGGAAAATGGAACAGTCAGATGTCAGAACTGCGACAGACCATTTTATCCCGGACAGCAAGAGGGTATCTGAAGGCAGGGGTTCAGATACATGTTGCCTCTGGCGTGGCTCAGATGTAATAGTGAGGTGCTAGATTACTATGGTAAGACCACATACAACTGCGAAATGAGGTGCCGCCATTGAAGGGCATCATGTATGACCTAAACATACCCAAAGTTGTCCTCAAGAAGGTCGGTCTTGGCCGGAAATTCTCTATGATTAGATATCGTGACGACTGGCCAGTGCCTGAAATCAGGCATCCAACACAGATCAAGGTGAGGACACGCATAGCCGGGATTTGCACTTCCGACATCCACCAAATCAATGTCAACCTGCCATACTCTGCAAGCATCCTTGCGAGACGAGAGAATCCGTTTCCATTCGGTCATGAAGTAGTAGCAGATGTTGTGGAGGTTGGAGACAACGTCACAGACCTCAGCGTTGGAGATCGAGTAACCCATTCACCAGTCGCTCCGTGTGAGGCGTACGGTTTTGCGTTATGCCCGAGTTGCAGGAATGGTCACTATGAGACCTGCCGCACACTTGCAGGAATGGGTGATGGCTCTCAGATTGAGAATGAATATGGGGGAAGAGGACAGTTTGGCGGCTTTAGCGGAGGAGGTTTCAGCGAGTACTTCGTGGCATTCGCCAAGCAGTTCACAAGGGTCCCACCCTCGCTGCCTGATGAAATTGCGGTTCTGGCTGAGCCTCTGAGCGTGAGCTTGCACGCAGTTGCGAGGAACCGGCCTCAAGTCAATGACAAGGTCGTTGTTATTGGAGGAGGAGTTATCGGTCTGATGGCGGTGGCTTCGCTTCGCGTTCTAGCGCCCGAATGCAGGACAATAGCCATTGCTAAGTACGGGTTTCAGGCCGAAGCTGCCAAGAGACTTGGCGCAGATGATGTGGTTTCCGAGCAGTCACGGGAGCGCCTCTATGAGAGAATAGCCGCACGGACTGAGGGTGCATTATTCAAGCCCAAGAGAGGAAGGAAGATCGTCTACGGCGATTCTGGTCCCGACGTCATCTTCGATGCGGTGGGCACCGACTCCAGTCTGGACGATGCTCTGCATTTGGTAAGAAGCAATGGCAAGATCGTGATCGTAGGTATGGGATTCGGCACGACAAAGAGGACAGACTGGGCTCTTCAGGTTTACAAGCAGTTGACAATCAGAGGGTCGATGATGCACGGCATCGAAACTCTCGAAGGAGAGAGATTCGGGACGATGGAACGGGCTCTCAAGATCATGGAAGAGGATCAGGAGAAATTCCGTAACCTAGTCACTCACAGGTTCAAGATAGAAGATTTCAAGTCGGCGTTCAGGTGCGGTGAACGGAAAGCGAAAGAAAATGCAATCAAGGTAGTTTTTGACCTTCGTCAGAGCTATTGACGCAGAATCATTGTGCCAATCTGCACGAAAGAAAAAGGAATGGGAGCTCCTTCACAGAAGCTCCTCATCCGGACTACTTCTTTCGTCTGCTGTATAAGAGGAGTACAACAACTACGACTGCAGCAGCGGCGACGCCTCCCACTATCAGCAGTGTCATATCGAAGCCACCTTGCTGGACTTCAAACGAGCCCGAAGCTGTGTCCCAGTCGCGTGTGAAGGATTCCATATAGATAGTGAAGTTCACGACTCCAGCTGCGCTTGGCGTCCACGTGTGTGAATAAACGACGCCCAGAGCTAACATGCTGTAGTTCGAACCGCCGTATTCAATGAGGACATTGTTCACTCCCAAGAAGTACTCGACATCTATCGATACCGTCACTGGTTGCCCAAGTACTACCGGACTCGGAGTCACAGTGAGGTTTCCCCATGTTGGAACTCCGTGGATTGCCTGGTATCTGAAGACTAGGCTCGAGAAGGACGACCAGACGCCCGTGCTATCACAAACCTTCGCTTGGAAGTAGTACGTCGTCCCGTTAACGAGCGGCGAACCTCCATACATCAGCTGTTGCTCAGAATGAATCATGTCGAGGTTTAGCTCATATGTGGCAGCATCTCGACTGCATGTAGCTCCGTGGGAATCAGTCATGTTCCATGACCGGTATCCGCCACCATTGGCCTTGTACCGTGCAAGCATCCCGTCGCCAGCCCTGCTGTCAAAACTGATTTCGATCAACAGGTCGTGAGAGTTGGAGTAATAGAAACTGTTCGCCACATCAAAGACGAGCCATTGACCAAGGTTCGTGGGCCGGTACTCTGTTTCTTGAAGGACGACTGTTGGAGTGACCCCGCCATAGTTTGCTGAGAAAGTCGGGTACAGTATGCCTTCAACGGGAGTCTCAACAAGCAGCATAGTGAGGTTATACAATGTAGCCGATGCATCCAGCTCGTTCACTCCAAACAGAATTCGGTCGATGTAACCCTCAGTGTTGATTATAGACTTGTTGTACTTGAATTGCATCTTGGCAGTGGCCCAATTGAACGGGTAGCTGTTCGCGCCGATGCCAGCAGCGAAGACTTCGGTGCTGGCGAACTCAATCTTTATGTTGTGAGTTCTGGTGGCATTAACGCCGGCCGTTGTGCTTGTGTATGCGCCCGCTCCATATGTGTACGCAACTGATGCTCCGGTTGACGCCGTCGTGTAGAACGTATTAACAAAGTCGCCTATGTTGTCCATGAATCGGAGCTCTATAAGCAAGTTGGACCTGTTGCTCAGGACGAATGTATTCTGCACGTCAATCACAAGCCAAGAGTCAGTGATCGTTACACTGTATTCTTCGCTATACAGGACCTGCACAGGAGTTAGGCCTTCGTAGTTGCTCGCGAATGTGCTTCCCAGGTCTGCGCTTGAGCTAACGCTCAACATCGCGACACTCAAGTCCTGAAGAACCACTGTCGCGGAATCGGTCACTTGGATGTACAGCTTGTCAACGACCCCTGTTCTCGAAAGCATTGACTTGGGAATCTTCATCTGGTATCTCATTTCGCCGGAAGTGGCGAAGGGCCTCGCATTGGCGGATGCAGCACCCGAGTAGATTGTGACGAGCTCGGTTGTGTTCGTCTGCCAAATCGGGATTCCGGTTGTGCTTGTTCCTTCATACACATCCAAATCGTAGCCCTTCTGGATGTCACCTGAATCGCTGTCAGAGAACTGCCACGAAAGATCTGGAGCAGAGTCCATTATGTAGTCAATGTGTGGAACGGTGGAATAACCATCTACGGCTAGACTGCTGGCCACGGGAGTCGTATACGTAAGGGCGAGATATGAGGCATTGAAGTAAAGAGATTCTCTATCGTAGAAATACTTGAAACACGAGACGAACTCGGATTCATTAACGACTTTAAGGACCTCAGTGAGTATCTTGTCGCCTGCGATAGTTGTTCTCACGTCCGCCGTAACATCCCAAGAATACCAGTAAAACGGAACAAACATGTTGGGGCTGGGGGGACTAGAAATGACATAGCTCGGCGAAGAGGAGAACGTGGGCGCAGTGTTCCAAGTGATTGTGCTTTCCTTCCACGTATCATTCGCTGAGTAGTAACTTCCGATCGGGCGATCAGCTACTCCGTATGACTCGTATTCCGCATACACCTGGACAAACATCTCAGCGCTTAGGATTCTCACAGTGTCAGGCACATGCGAGAGATTGAACTTCAGCCAGCTACGACCGATGATTGTCTCATATGGTTCCATTCCGACAAAGAGAGACCCGAAGGTATTGAAGTTGGTGTCCGGCACGGAATCGGCAACGCAAGAGTCATCTGAGACTGTCACTGTTAATTGCTCGGTTTCGCCGTTGGACAGTGCCGCCTGCACGCTAGATGATTCAGCCCAAGTCGTCCTGGGGGGAAGGTATGAGAGTGTTCCGACCGGCGCTAGCGCACTCGAGACAAACAGAGCAACCGCGAATACCGTTAGTAACCCTTCTCTCTGCAAATTCAGTTTTCCTCCTCCACACAGACTATTGGCCAGTTCAGTGGTCGCCCTAGGCCAGATATCCCAGCCTTAGGCGCAGTTCACGTCTTCTGGACAGAAGTATGCGTGGCGCGATTGATGTGTGGCTGAAAGAACGGTGTATTTCTGCTTTTGCCCTAACGGTCTGAAGTTCTGCGTCTAGCGATTCCGGGCCGCGTCATTCTCTCTGGTGACAGTGCTTCATCGAGTTCCTGCGGGCTCATGAGCTTCTCTTCCAGAACCAACTCACGAACTGATCGACCCGTTTCCAGCGCTTTCTTCGCGACCCGACTGGCGGAGTTGTAGCCAATGATTGGAACAAGGGCAGTGACGAGTCCCACACTTTCATAAACGGTGTCAAGACCCGCCTTGTTTGCCTGGATGCCTTTGACGCATTTCTCAGTGAAAATCGGAATCGCATTGCGCAGCAAGTTCAGCGCTTGAAAGAGATTGTAGGCTATCAGAGGACCAAAAGCGTTTAGCTCGAGCATTCCCGTTTCGGCCGCGTGGGATATTGTTGAGTCATGACCCAAGACCTGGAATGCACACTGTATCATCATTTCTACGATAACCGGGTTCACCTTGCCTGGCATTATAGACGAACCAGGTTGCATAGGCGGAAGCACAATCTCATGGAATCCTCCTCTAGGTCCGGAAGACAGTAGCAACAGATCCCCGCTGATCTTTCGTAGGTTGGTGGCCAGAACTCGAAGCAAGCCCGACGCGTGCACGAACTCGTCAGCATTTTGCGTTTCATCTATAAGGTTCTCCGCCGTCTTGAGATTGGCAAGACCAGTCACTTCTCTCAAGTACTTCTCAGCGAGCTTTATGTATTCTGGGTCAGCATTCAACCCAGTTCCGATGGCTGTCGCCCCGATATTATGAGTCTCAAGCACGTCTATCGCGAGCCCGATTCGCAACAAATCCCGTTTCAAACACGAAGACCAAGCGGAGAATTCCTGCCCAAGTGTGATTGGCACGGCATCCTGCATCTCGGTCCTGCCAAGCTTAAGCAGTCCCTTGTACTCCTCTGCTTTCTCGTCCAATGCGAGAACTAGATTCCCGAGGCTGCTCACGAGATCCCTCATCTTGAATACAGCCGCTATCTTGATGGCTGTTGGGTATACGTCGTTTGTCGACTGGCTCATGTTCACATGATCGTTCGAACTGATCGGTGACAAAGAGTTCCTCGGATAGCCCATAATCTCGTTGGCTCTCGAGGCAATCACTTCATTCGCATTCATGTTGGTAGATGTTCCTGCGCCGCCCTGAAGCATATCGACAATGAACTCGTCTCTATAGTCCCCGGCAATGACTTCGTCGCAAGCTTGCACGATCGCTTTCCCATACTCCTTCTTCACGTCTCTTAACTGCATGTTCGCAAGAGTACACGCTTTCTTGACCATGGCCATGGCAGACACCAGTAGGGGGTAGTTTGAAAGTGGAACAAGAGACACTGCGAAATTCTCATGCGCTCTCAGCGTCTGAATACCCCAGTAGGCATTCTTTGGAATCTGCTTCGTGCCAAGCAGATCACTCTCTTCCCTGTACTCTACTTTTTCTCTCGACACGCCTAGGACGCTCCCTGCATCAGGACGACCGTTGTCATCAGCCCATTATGAGCCTATTGTCAGGCCCATGCTTGAAGCGTTTATCAGACCTTCCGGAAATGCAGGCTTCTCCGGGAGAGACCGGACCGGAGTTCCCACGCCTTGCCCACTATTGTCCTAAACGAATCAACGAGACCCACACGACGACCGGCACGCTGGGGGCTCATCTGCCTACCGTCACGCCGCAGAAGGGACACTTGCTATGCTTCCCTTCGCGAATCAGACTCACCGCATGTTCTGGCATGTCACCACCGCACATGGGACAAAGCCAAGCAGTCAGGTTCTGAGACATCTCGTCAATTGCCGGCATTATCATGGCTTCATCCTCGCCTGACATCCTGACGGAGCAAGTAGCCCCTTTAACTCCAGGCCTGCCAGTTATTGTGACCTCAACTCCAAGATTCTTTCTTGTATACTTCCCGCGAGCCCACCCAGTGATTCTCGATTGGATGTGTTCTCCAATCGTGCTCTGATTTGAAGTCACTTCCGAGAAGTTGGACTTCTCGAGAACCTGCAGTGCCTTTGAGTGCATTTCCTCGGGTGTCCAGTCCTCAACTTTGAACGTCATCTCGCCATGGCTCAAGTCCGCAAGTCTAAGCTCAAACTGTTCGGGGGTGATGTTCTCAGGGATCAAAAGGTCACATACTGCTCGGACAGTGAATGGTTCCGTCATTGCCGTGTGCGGCTTCCCCTCATGATCAACATAGGATGTCATAGCAATGATATCGCCCTTGACACAGTCCTTTGTTGGCAAGAACTCAAACAACGGGCTGTCGAAACCGCTTGGGTCAATCTTGGCAATGGTCTTGACAATGGGACCTTCTACTGACATCGCGTCGCGAGGATATGTGACCAAGCTAACGGTAACATCAGTTATGACGAACCTCGTGTTATTCAGTACCTTGACCTTGTATCGGAGCCTATTCCCGACAAACTCGCCACCCCGAAGGACCTGTACATCTGTCGTAACAGCTCTGGCGGCATACGCTTCTTTCGGTCTCCCGGCTGCAGGAGTATACACAGGGGCTCCACGCACATAGAATATCCCTGTCGATTCATCCACAAATCCCTGCAAGTAAGTAGAGAGCACCAATCCCAGACTGGCACTAGATATTCCAAGAGAATCGGCAAATTCCTTCAGGTTGACGACACCCATCTCTCTTGCCCTTCGCTGGAGATCGGTTATCCAAGACTTATCGGCAATCAGGGACGTCCCCGGGATTCTAATGTGTGATGTGTCCGTAAGAGCATCTGCTAGATACAGGGCTGCATCATAGACTCCGAGTTTCCTCGACTCAACGCCGAGGTCAAGCACGCCTCTTTCGTCAAGGGTGCTTTTTAGATTACGAATGACCATGTCCTTTCGCAAATATGCTCCGGCAATGGTCACCAATACAGGTATCTTGAGCTTGGCCAGCGAAAAGACGACGTCGGAGCCTTGTAGCGTAAGGCCTCTCTTGATTGCCTCTTCTCGGGCGTCGAATCTTCCCTTGGTTGCCAATTCAGTTTCCACAATCTTCTCAAGGGCGGACCTAGAATAGAGGTTACCTGCGTTATTCGCTATCACGTCCTTGCTCATCTTTGGAACCAAGGAAACCAAGAATCTCTCATCAAGGGACCATTCGGCACAAACCGCATGAACATCGATTTTCCCCATAGTGTCCGCGTGGGAGAGGAGGTCTTCAGTCAGCCGAGTAATACTGAGCACAGTAGATGCATCTGACGACAGAGCAAGAAAACCAGTTCGCCGCAAGACCCCGGCAGCCTTGGCGACTGACATGCCCATCTGGCTGGCAACCAGTGCTATGGGCAGACTTCTTCTTTCCTTAATTAGTTCACGAAGTTGTGTCTTTTGATCCACGCTCAGATTGGCCGGCCAGATAGCAGTTATGAGAACCATGACAGCAGCTATCAAACCAAAGCCTATCGTCGCGTATGCGACAGCCTTGTTGTTCCAGAAGTAGGTTACGCTGATAATCGTATAGACCAGAATGGACAACGTATAGAAACTATAGAAGACATCCCCCTTTTGCACCGATATCTCCGACTGATATTTCGCATTATTCTCTTATAGGGTCTTTCCTTACCAGCACGCTCTTAGCCGCGAAAGCCGCTGAATCCGGTCCATGCTCAACGATGCAATCTCTGGCATCTGTAAAGAATGGCTATCAATACTCTATGTGGAAATCGGATTCTCAGAATTGCAGTACTCCTACCAGATTCCCGCTATCACGCCCGTAATCACAGGGTGTGGCTGGGGCCCGCAGGGTAAATCGTGGTAGGAGGGGGGAGTTTCGTAAATGAGGGCATGTAACGAAAACGAGCCCTGCAGACCAACCAACCACAATGGTACATAATGCGGAGGTTGAATATAAATCAGCTCATTGGTTGAAATGGAAAAAGAGCATTTTCATACGAATCGTGCGACTTATGCAGTTGTTCGACGGGTCTCCCAACCTACCTTCCCACTATGGCACCGCAGAATGGACACTTTGCATGTCGCCCGGCCCTAATGCCATCAACGGACTCGGGAGGTAATTCACCGACACAAACTGGACAAAGCCATGCACTCAGGTTGTGCGACATCTCGTCTATCGCAGGCAGTATCATTGCCTCATCCTGACCTGATATCCGGATTCTGCAGACGGCACCTCTTGTGTCCGGTCTGCCTGTGATGGTAATCTCAACACCCAAGTTCTTGCCGGTGTACTTGCCGCGTGCCCAGCCGGTAACCCTCGACTCGATCTTCTCACCTATCATCGCGCGTTCGCTCTTCACTTCTGAGAAGTTTGATTTTCCGAGGACTTGAAGGGCCTTAGAATGCATCTCCTCGGGGGTCCATTCATCGACCCTTGATGCCATCTCTCCGTGGGTCAGGTTTTCGAGACGGCGCTCGAAATCGTCAGGAGAGATACGTTCAGGCATGAGCAGGTCACATACCGACCTCACAGTGTACGGCTCCGTCATAGTCGAATATGCCCTACCCTCGTGATCGACGTAAGAGACGTTCGCAACTATGTCGCCCTTCACACAATCTTGAGTGGGAAGGAACTCGAAAGCGGGACTCATGAAGCCGCTTGGCTCAATCTTGGTGATGCTCTTCGCCGTTGGACCTTCCACAGACAGAGCACCCCTTGGGTACGTGACCAGACTGACAGTGACGTCTGTTATCACGTACTTGGACTTGTTGAGAATCTTGACCTTGTACCTCAGTCTGTTCCCGACGAATTCGCCTCCTCGAAGAACCTGTACCTCTGCCGCTCTTTCTTCGGATCCGAGCGTCTGGTCCATTCTCACAATAACTGCTGTGCTTCTCCTGCTCCCCTCTGATCCGAAGGTGATCTCCGGCGTTGTCAGCCTACTCGCATTTTGTGAAGGCATAACAGCACACATAGCGAAAGATGCCACAAAACAAACAATAATCGGCACGATTGCTGCAATCCCGTATGGTGCATATGGGAAACTGGTAACTGTGGTGATGAGTGCAATCAACGAAATAATGAAAATAGTACAGATAATGACACCTGCGTTACTCTGCTTACTGCTTTCGCTTGCCATCGTCCTTGAACAACTCCCTCATAGCTACAATCCGCAATTCAGCTTATAGAGTCTTTGAGAGCACAATCTCAGCTTATGAATCGCCAAAAGCACGAATGATGCATGCCTGGGCTTTCGGACACGGGATTCAGGGCTGCAATAGACCTTCATTCATCCGTAATTCCTCATGCAACTAACTGGAAAGGCAGATACCACGCTTGGTGTTTTCGTAGTCGCAGTCCTGTTCTACCCCGGCTCCATGCGAAAACCTTTTTCTCATGTAAGTAGAACATTTCTGTTCGTCGAGTTCGCATACAGGGGGCATTACTGCGAGGACGCTAAAGATTGTCGTAATCATTGCGGTTGTTGCACTCGCTCTGTTTGTCATCTTCAAAATCAGCGAAGCGGCCGGCGTTCTTCACCTTATTACTGACCCCGTCAACGTATTCATTATAGCTCTCATGGCTCTGGTGATGTTTGTTGTCTGCTGCGTCCGGGGGTGTTCTAGCTCTCACTGGAGAACAACCCAAGTTGCGCTGCAAATGCCTAGGCCCGATGGAAGACCCGGGAGAACAGAAGACACCGAATGATTGCTTTGTCCCAGAATCATTACCGGATTGCCCTTGCGCTTCTTTCAAGGGCTCTCACATATTCGGCTACGCTCAGTGAATCTGAGTCGTATGCTTTTTCTAGTGCAGCTCTGCATTGAACGCTGTCGCCAAGCTCTGAATAGACCGATGCAAGATCCAACCAAGCCTGTGAGTATTCCGGATTCAGTTCGACCGCCCTGAGAAGGGCTCTCTCGGCCGCATGGTATCTTCCTTCGCTCCTGAATACTCCGCCAAGACTCGTCCACAGAGCTGCATCAGTCCTCTCGAGCCGTATCGCTCTCCTGTATGCGGACTCCGCCTTGCGCCAAAAGCCAAGCCGGTCTTCAAGTTTGCCAAGCAGAAACCATCCCAAGTAGCTATCTCCTACTTCTGACACTACGGATTCGAAGGCATCGACGGTTTCGCTCTTGGGACCTGTTCTGAGAGCTAGACCCGCTAACCTCAGCCAAGCCCATCCGTCCTTTGGGTCAGACCGGACGATACGGACTTGCTTCACGAAGACTCCATCAACGCACTTGAGAAGCTCGATATCCATACCACCAATTGCTTGATCTGTTTCGCTGTTCATTTTGGAATCACTCCTGCGAGAATTGGGCTTGCCTGATACCGACAGGTCGTACCGCGTCCTGCACTGGCAGTCACGAGAAGATTCGTAACTGAAGGCGGCTCACGCAACATGCGTTCTCGCATCGCCAGCTCCCTGAACATGACGCCAGACGATGAATCAAACCTATCCAAGAATCCGGGTACCACGATGGTGTCGGCTCGCTCAATAGCCTCATCCAGTTCCCTGGAAACAGAGTCCTCCGACATCTAAGCAAACCTCGAATAGACAACAGGCGGGCGGCATCGTGCACGCCACCCGGCTGCAGGCCCAGCCCACGGACGCTACCGTCCGCAGCACGCCCGCCTTCGCATTCGAGTACAGTCAAGACACTCTATCATACTTTCGAAGAATGACCCGCAGGAAATATAGGGTCTTTCACCACACTTCAGGACTTTTGGGCGCCTTGCATAGGATAAGATGGTAACATAATCCTGAGGACGGCTTCTGAAGTAACCATACTCCTCCACGTGCTTTGGCGATACGGAAATGTCTTGTTTTGCAGACCCCCTGTAGAAGGTTGAGAATGGCCTCCGGACTTCTAGCCGCCCCGGCAATTTCCTGAGCGTACTGTTTAATACATGATTGAACCATCCCGACGCATTATGCGGAAGCAATGGTTTGCATTGATGCTTCTTGTAGTGCCATTGATGCCAGTAGCAGTGATACTTTCCATGGCCAGCCCAGCTAGTGCCTGGGGACTAGCTACTCATCAGTTCATAGCCACAGAGGCCATTGGCAGTATCACGAATGCTAGCTGGGCTAGTGCCTTCGACTACTATACTCCGGAGATTATGGAGGGATCCACGACTCCTGACACTACGTGGCAGGACTGGGACAATCACCTATACTACCCTGAGACCGGACAGTATACTGCTCCTCAGGCCGCTACCAGATGGTTCAACTTCGCTAGAGACAACTTCACCGCGGGCAATTGGGAAAGTGGGTTCTTCGCGGCGGGTGTAATGTTGCACTATTCTTCTGACCCGTGCACGCCGACTCACACAGGGCCGAACTCCACCGCGCATGCTGCCTACGAAAGAGATACAAATGACAACCTCGACAGCCTCAGCCTCACCACACCATCAGAGACGTACATACCGAACGTCACAGAGTTGGTTGTACAGAGTGCCACCTTCGCACATCAATACTACGACATTGTCGTTGAGGCATATCCGAGCAGCGACTCAAGAATGATAGCCACTAATGCGACGATCAAAGCACTTACTGAGGCCTGCGTTTCGAGAGCGATTAATGCAACGCTCAGTCTATTCCACACGCTCACTCTGGGAATCAATGCTCCAGATGTCTCTTATGCCTTTGAATATGTTGCCCTCATTGACTATGCTCACTCAAACGACTATGCCACTGGCGCACAGCTCAACGCAGTCAATGCAACGCTGGCAAGAGCCGGATTCGAGATGAGAATCCAATACGCGGCGATCAACGCGACCTCGCTGGCAGACGTCGACCTTCTGATAGCCACGTGCGCGCTCAATGCGTATTCCGCTAATGAACTATCGAATATCGCTACGTGGGCTTCTTCAGGAAACAAGTCGATTCTGTTGACAGGGCGGGGAGACTTCTCAACTAATGTGGACGATGCCCGACCCAATCAAATACTCGAAGCCATTGGTTCTCACATCCGAATCAATGATGACAACGTCTACATGACAGGAACATATCAGCCATGGTACAACGACCTCACAGTCATTCCTGCTGCTAGTCAAACTGCCGGTCTTACGGAGAATGTGAGTTCCATTACACTATTCTCGCCATCCAGCCTCTACTTCACGGTCGACGGTCCGGTCCTGCCCATAATCTACGCGGACCACACTGGATATCAGACCGACCAAGTGCCACCGGGAATCCAAGTTGTCTATGATGACACGGACGACGGGCAATATGGAAATCAGACTCCGCTGATGGCAATCGAGCAGGTAGGGGCTCTGCGATTGTTGGTAGCAGGAACCACATTCTTCAGTGACTTCGATTACGGAAAGACCGATTTTGACAATGTTCACGTAGTCGAGAACTTCCTGTATTGGGTTACGAATCGCACACAAGGGACAATACCTGACGTAGACGAAGTGGGTCCTAGGATAAGCGCCGTTCAGTGGACTCCGAGCTCTCCGCTAAATGACCAACCCGTTGTCTTCAGTGCTTCTGTAACCGATCCAGACAACGTCGATACCGTCATGCTGGAATATATTCTAGACACGGAAACAGTGACCGTTCCGATGACGCAAGTAGGTGGAGTGTATTCTGCCACGATATCTGGTCTCGAGAACAAGACAATCGCAGTCAAAGTCGTTGCCAATGACACAAGCGGCAACATAGCCACGCGGGCGTACTTCTCTCTTGCTTGGGCTGGAAGTACTACTAGTACAACGACCACTACAACGACAACGTCGGCGGGTCCCGTTGACACACTGACATATGTCGTAATCATTGGTTCAGTAGCGGCAGTAGTTGTTGTTGTGTTGACTGTCTTCGCCCGTAGAAGATAATCGACGCCGGTGGGATGGGAGAGCTCTGCCGCTTAGATTAGACTCTCCCACTCCCAGTCTTCTGATACTGTCCAATTACCTTGTTTGAAGAATCTCGCCAACTACTCTTCCCGCTTCAGTCTTGATGTCATTCCATGGATTGAATTCGAAGACTCGTTGTACAATCGCTTGTCGTCTCAGTGCGAATAGGAGCTCTGTCATAAACAAGCCGCGACCGGTGACTAGAAGACTCGGCAGGACTTCTTTCATCTTGTCGAAGCTGGGTGATGTCAGATCTTCGAGCTTCAGACCCATTGATTTCGATTTCGCGACAAAGTCAATGATGCCGATTGTCTTGGTCACGCCGCATGTCGGGCTGTCGTTCATGGCGATGATCCCAACAATGTCATAGCCGTTGTCGACGAGATTCTTCATGTCTATCGCGATGGCTTTTACCACTTTCTTGCATAGTCGGCGGTATCTTAGCAGCCATATTCGTACGATGCCCCTTACGATCGGAAAAAGCTTCGAGTCGGCATAGCGGAAGATTGTCGGCATGAACCTTAAGGAAGAAGTGCGTGAGACGCCGCCCCATCCTAGGCACTCTAGGCAAGGAAGCTGCTCGACACCAATTCCATTCTCCGCAAGAGGCAAGAATAGATCCCGCAATGCCCCTGCACCAACTGCAATCCCGGGGTAGCGCCGGTTTTGGTCGAGAAGGCAACTACTGACGTAGACTACTCGCCTACTCCTATGATCCGCGAAGTGGACTCGTTGATTCTTGGGCATTGATAATCACGCATGATGTTCACAAATGATACAGATAAGGATGGCAGAGAAGAACTAGTAGCCCGATGCTTGTCCGTCCTTTCGGTAATCCGACCCTGCGACCCATCCCTCGTGGATTCTCATTATTGCCTGCCCGCCGCCGAACTGTGATGATGAATCTTGGGCTAGCCTATGCCCCTTCCTCTGCAGGTCTGTCTTCACTGAGCCGGGTGTGCCTATCTCAAGGTTCACAGTATTAGAATGCTGGTCGTGGCGAAACCTTGGAAAGTCGATTGCATGCTGAGGGGACATGCTGCAATCCACGATGTTGCTCACGAACTGAGCGTGAGCTTCGGCTTGATGATCTCCTCCCATTATTCCAAAGACGCCCAGCAGGCCATCATCATCATACATGGCTCCTGGACACAGCGTATGGAAAGGAAGCTTCCCTGGCCAGTAGCAGTTCGGATGCGACGGGTCCAGTGAAAAGAGCGCCCCGCGATTCTGCAGTTTTATGCCCCAGCCCGGAACGACAAGGCCGCTTCCGAAGGACATGTACAGGCTGTTTATGAAAGACACAGCTCGTCCTTCAGCATCCGCGGTCGCTAGATAGACCGTGTCCGAGGATCTGCTGATGCCGGTCTCAGGCAAGTCCATTGCCTTCTTCGCGTTGACAAGTTCTGCTCGCTTCACTGCATACTCTACTGACAACAGCTTCTCCATTGGTACATGATAGAAATCCGGGTCTGCATTGTGTTGCTCCAAGTCGGAATAGGCAAGTTTCTTTGCCTCAATCATGATATGATAACGTTCTGCTTCGAGTGATGCGAAGATCGATGTGTCGAAAGTCGCCATGATGTTAAGCATCACTTGTGCTGCAAATCCCTGACTGTTGGGTGGATGCTCGAAGACGCGAACTCCACGATATGAACTCTTGACCGGCGTAGTTTCCTTCGTCGAATGTCCCCTCAAATCGCCAACGGAGACAAACCCGCCATGTGACTGAATTGTCTCGGCAATCGCCTCTGCAATC
The DNA here is from genome assembly GCA_003345555.1 of Candidatus Thorarchaeota archaeon. Classification (GTDB taxonomy): domain Archaea; phylum Asgardarchaeota; class Thorarchaeia; order Thorarchaeales; family Thorarchaeaceae; genus OWC5. Next base: position 3,171 of record PRDJ01000065.1, on the reverse strand, counting down.
TCACCTCCATAGAACGACTCGATTCCTTCCCTTGCTACTGTTTCAAACGTCTTGGCAAGGTCGGCATTGCGCATGACCCGTCCAGTCTCCGGACCCTTTCCATCAATAGTAAAGACAGCCAGCGCCTCTTTGTTCCTCAGGTAGAAGACAGCATCCTTCCAAACAGACGAGATCCTCGGCGAGACCGGAAATCCCTCGCGTGCATAGCCGATTGCTGGCTCTAGGACATCCTTGAACTCAAGCTGACCACGTTCCTTGATGATTGTGTACCAGAGATGCATGGCTCCTGGTACAGTGACAGGCGCTCCTCCTCTTGTTGGCATGCTGGTCCAGCCTCGGCTGATAACGTGATGCAGACTAACGAGCGACCCTGCCCGACCTGAACCGTTGAAACCGATTGGAGCGTCGTGTCCCGGGAGGTGAAGTAGCACAAATGCATCCCCGCCGCATCCCGTGCTGAACGGCTCCACGACATCCAGTACTGCAGCAGCTGCAACTGCGGCGTCAACTGCATTGCCTCCGCGCCTCAGTATGTCGATCCCGGCCTGAGTGGCGAGAGGTTGGGATGAGGCGACCATTCCATTGCGGGCCAAGACATCAGACCGGCCAGATAACCAAGGCTTAGACATCGTTCATCTCTCGTACTCAGCCAGTTCCAGGTGACTGTGCACTGACGGACGACGGTTCTCATAAGCTTCACGTCAAGGGACTAAATCCTATTTGTTCAATGTCGATATGTATGCAGTGGGAAACCGTTGGTACCCTTCGGGAGCAAAGGTTTAATGAGAGGCTTGAACGAACAACTGGTGAGGCCACATGTCGAAGCGGACTGGTGGTAAACCACAAGACTTGCGCGAGGGAATAGTGATACAGACCTCTGTTGAGCTTCTCAGGAAAGGTGCTCGCAGAGCACTGTTCGAGTTCACAGAATTGGTCGTGAAGCGCACGGGAGAAAAGAAACCGGCCACCAGCGAAATAGAGGTAGGCGACGCCATCGTCTTCATGGAAGATGTGGACCTATTGCCAGGTGAATTGGTCGCCGTCAAGATTGCTGGAGCGAAAGGTGCCAGTCCTACTTGGTACGTTATGAGCACCGTTGAGGTACCTGCATCAGGTTTTCCTACCGCCAAGGACGCGAGCAAGGCTGCCGATTCTGAAGCAAAGAAGCTCAGGATTCTGACAGAGTTCTTCACAAAGGACGCAGGTGTGAAGGTCAATGAAGTTCAAAAGTGGGAACCCGACAAAATACTTGATGCCGCTCAGGTACTCGCCATCATGGCTGAAGCATCAAGAAGATACGGTCACTGATTCTCTCTCTTGGTAGTCCAAGAGCCGAAGGCCTTCATCGCCCTATCGACTCGCCTCATCTGAGCATAGCTCAACAGGAGTCCGGACTTCACCACGTTCCTTTCATAATCAGGCAGTATACCATTGGACGCAGAGAGCAGTAATCTCCGAAGCTCATTGAGCTCTGCTCCTGAGTTCTGCTCCAGCTCGCGTTGCAGTTGAGCCAAACCCCTGAGACCATTCTCAATCAGCCACAGTATGGCTTGAGCTTTATACACAAGAGACTCCCGACCTTTGATTTGGTCATCGTGAGCCAAGGCAACTAGCATTGACCTTACGCTCTTGGTGTCTGGCCGATTGCCTGCCTTGGAAGGCGCCTTTGTTAGGATCTTCTCAACTTCCAGCCTCAGCCAATCAAACATGCCGTCTAGATTCCGTACGACCTCGGCAAAGAATTCTCCTCCGTACGACAACATTGCATCTCGACTAGAGGTACCGGAGAGCTGTTCTACGTTGAGGCTCACAGTGCTTCCGGCTTTGAAAATCGTGTGCTCATGTTCCACGTCTTTGGCCCCATCGGCCAATATCGAAAGCAGGTCCATGGCGCAGCAATTGCAGACAACCGAGGGCATGACTGCACTCTCAATCATAGCGAATAGACGCTTCACGTGGTCTATGTCATTCATGCGTCTCATGTTGATTCTGCCGTCCTGCAACAGTGTCACACTAGTCTCTCCCGTATCCGCGCGCGCGTAGCCCAAATCCCTACTGCACTTCAGAATCTCGAATTGGGAAGAGAGACATTCGAGCATATCACAAAGAACTGTTGAGTCGAAAACCATGAATCGAGCGGGTTCTCCTTCCTTCACGCCATTGTAGACTCTGAGCTCGGCCATCACCCGGTCAACTCTATCCTTACAGGGCGACGTTAGCAGCACGCCACCTTTGGGCATCTCCGGTGCGGGCTTCGGAAATCCTTGCGCACCCCGACTGAGAAGCGACTCAAGTTCTGCGCTCTGGCGCGAAAACTCGGGAACTGAAAGCACGGGACATAGATCAGATTTGCAGTCACCAACAAGGGCGGCGCGCGCAAAGCAAGCGCATCTGACATACCCACAGAGACCGCAGTCTATCTTGGGGGTCTTTTCCCATGCACGTGTCCAAACACTGCTCATTCAACAGAGCCTCGCGCGCTGACATGATAGATAAATGGCAGTTTAAAGCTGCTCTCCCAAGTTACTGCGTCAGGCTTATTAGCTCGCGCCTGCCGAACGCATTAGAGTGTCAGGACATGGAGCGAATCAGGAAAGCCCTGAAGTGGAACCAGCATTCGGAGCTTGTCAAGACCCTTTTCCTGATGCTAATTGTCGCAGGTGCAACCTTCGGGGGCTACGGGTTGTTCATGCTTGCCATGGGAACAACAAGCCCTCTGGTCGTTGTTACTAGTCAGTCGATGGAGCCCACGTTGCATGTGGGTGATCTTGCAATCGTGCAGAGAAGGGCACCCGATCAGATACACCTCGGCGATATCGTTGTCTATCAAGACACGACGTACATGCCTGGCACTGCAATCATTCACCGAGTGATGTCCATCGAAGTCGTAAATGGCACCTATTACTACACAACGCAGGGGGATCACAACGGGTCTCCAGATCCGGGTACTCGGACATACAGTGAAATCGTAGGCGTCGTCGTGCTCATTATTCCCCAGCTAGGCAATGTGAGTCTGTTCTTGAGAACGCCGACTGGACTACTCCTCGTCGCCGCAATATTCATCGCCATTCTCTTCTTGCCTGAGGTTGCCTGCGGGAAGAAGGGCAAACCCGAAGCCGCAGCTCAAGCGGTCAAACCGGGTGAGGCCTAGTCGTATATGAAACAGAGGTA
>PRDJ01000064.1 GCA_003345555.1 Candidatus Thorarchaeota archaeon | reverse complement strand
AAGGTTGCCGAAGGGGCCGGCATGAAATATCTTCTGAGACTAGTCCTCTTTCATCTCGGCGATGCTTACTACATGAAAGGAGAACATGAGCAGGCAGTCGAATGGTATCGGAAAGCCCGCAAGATGTCTCAAGAGACCAATTTCCCCGCCTTAGTGTTCAACGCCATTGTAAGTGAGATTGTCGCAAAATGGGCTGCCGAAGAAAAGCCGAATCATGACCTTGTGGACAAGACGAGGTCAATTCTAAAGGGAGAGTCGCTCTGGCTTGAGTCATATAGCTCAGCACCAATGAGAACGGTTCGACAGGACATATTTGAAGACCCTATGCTGCAGAGCGATGTCTGCATTTTTTACGACAGTGAGAAGAACTTTGAATGCCGCGTCGAAAGGGTGACAATGAAGAAGGATTGCTTTGGCAACCTTTTCTGGATGAGAAGCCTATGTCCTTACTTCAGGGACTTCATCTCCAGACTCTATCAATGAATTCGGATTCGTAGGATTGCCAGACAGGCTCGGGGATAACCACAACACGCACCTGGAGATTGCGTACAATGACGACTTTTCTTACCCGATTGCCGCAGTGGTGCTTGTCGTCTACGCCTTCTTGCTTGCAGACTTCAGTTTCAGTAGAGCCGGATACACGATATAGAGAACAGCGACTGCAGTCCATGCGATCCAGATGTCATTCCATATGAAGACAACATATACGAAGGAGTCAATCGGACTGAGAGGCGTCAGCACAGGCAAGAATGAATACACCCTGATTGGAATTGGAAACAGCATGCTGCCCGGGCTGCCTCCCCAAAAGAAACCGTCAGTCAGATTGCCCATAACCCATTGGGCCAGAATAACCATCCCAGCAAAATCGATGAGCACAATGACTACAATCAGACGCCTTAGCAGTGGTCCTAGTTCCTCTCTTGATAATAGCCAAAGCTCCTTCTCAGTGCCTTTCTGTTCCATGGCTGAGACCATACAGTAAACAGATGTCTACCTGAATAAGCGTTGGGACTTGAGCAACACTTTGAGAGCTCAGGAGTGATAACCAAAGGCAGGTAATGGCTTCCTGCCCCACCTGCGATTAGTTCACGGGAGATGCCTGTGACACCTGACGCAATAAACATGCACTCTGTGCGTTCAATCCTGGTAATCCATTATGTAATCAGTCGGGAATCCATTAGCAGAATATGCGCGGAGATTCATTGTTATCCGCGATAGACTAACTGCAAGCCTATTCTATATGCTCATCACCTTTCATAGGCATCTTCTTGCGTGGCCTTTCTTTCTCTCCCACCATGTTCTCAAAAACTGAAAGAATCTCTCTTACTGTCTTGGACCAAAGCTGAAGGTCGTCTGATTCATCCTCCCACATGTCGATTCCTACAGGATCGAGCAGGGCGCGAACCCTTTCGAAATCCCTCTGGGCCGATTCCGGTTCCCGCATCATGGACTCAATCTGGTTGATTAGCTGTCCCCGCAAAGACGCGAGACCAATTCTGTCTCTGTCGAGTTCCTCCAGACGTCGGTTCACTCTCTCCAGTTCTGTGAGCAGACTTCTCATAGCCTTCACACCGACCCCGGCCTTGGGAGCCTCAAGATCTGTAGGAGCTGGGGCGCCCTCCAGTTCGCCGAGCCTAGCTACCCTGACCAAGAAAGTGTTGGGGAGCACCGTTGTAGACAGACCGAAGCTGACGTTCACCTTGTAGTATACTCTGTCAGGACCCAAGCTGCCTTCTGCCAGTTCGCGATCCACCAAGCCGGCCTCCTCAAGCGCTTCAAGATGCTTCAGTACGACTCTTCTGTTCAAGTCGAGGATCTTGCCTAACTCATACGGATATTTCGGGCTCTCAGCGAGCAACTGGAGAATTCTCCTCCTAGTCATGTGCCCAAGTGCCTTGAAGACTTTGTCCATTTCAGACGGATTCTCTGCGCTCATCCCTGTTCGTCCTCGCATAGGAAACCAGCAAGACCTGTCAAGCTCTCAATGAGAGGATTGGTCGAACGATTGCTGTCCTAGTATACAATCTGGTCCCTAGCAGGCAGAATCTCTTTATAAGAATTATGAAGCAGCCGGACCCGAGCCATCTCGACGACCCTAGCGGCGTAGGCCACATCCCGAGTTCGGATTCCGCGCTTCAAGGCCTATGGCGGCAAGGAACTTAGGTCCGATTTCTTGACGAGTTCCGGTTGCAGCCTATCTGCCTCAGCAGCCGGTTTCTCTTCACCGACTCTTGCCGGTGACGCGGCTTTCGTTTGAACCCGCTCGAGGAAGGCATCAGCTTTCTCATATATCGGTCCCTGACCTAGTATGAGACCAGAGGACACACCTTCTTTTGCCGAAATCACAGGTCGGGATGCAGCCATGAGCAGATAACGAAGGAACTCGATGTCTGTTATTTTCTTGCCAACTTTGCGTTGATGACGCATTTTCTCTTCTTCCCAAACCAGAATGTCATGGTCTGTCAGACCTTTGAACAGCTTGTTCTTCCTTCCTGATGTGTCAGGCATCGTTCTAAACCTCTGTCCCTTATGTTCCTTCGACAGCGAGAGTTACAGAGTACGCTTCTGACGGTCAATCATCACCTTCACCTACAAAGGCCCGAGTATTACGTTGTGCGGGCTGAGCAAGACGAACCAATCACCTATGGACAATAGGACAGGCACATAAGGCATGACTGCAGTTGAATGTGCAATGATTCGGCAGAAGGCAGTAGATCTTGTCGAACGGCTCTCCTCCCGACGGTAAGCGAGGCCTTGATAATGAACGTGCTTGAAATACTAGCCGCGTGGTTCATGCTCTCAATGACTGGCGCATTGGCGCCCGGTCCTCTCTCCGCGGCAGTCGTCATGCAGGCAAGCAAGCGGGGTCCGCTCCACGGGATTCTGCCGATGGTCGGTCACGCCGTCGTGGAGCTTGGGATTGTTGCCGCTATCATTGTCAGCGTTGAAGCATTAACGCTCGATGCTACGATGATTGACATGTTAGTGGGGTTTGGAGGACTTGTAATCGTGGGCTTTGGTCTCTTGGCACTCAAGGATTGGAAGCATGCCGCCCCCACTGGGTCTCTCGAATTAGCCAGAACCACCTCGGTATCGACAGTGACGCAGGCGACAATCCAGGGTGCCGCGGTTAGTATCTTGTCACCATACTTCTTGCTCTGGTGGTTCGGAATAGGTCTTGCAAACGTAACATTACTGGTTGGAGAGCTTCAGATAGGGGTCGGGACTGTCTTGCTAGCGGGCGCGCTAATCTATTTCACTCACATTTCCACCGACTTCCTGTTCGGAGCATTCCTAGCCGTTGGAGCCCACAAGGCATCCAAGACCGTGACGGTTGGGGGCATTAACTGGATCAATGTAACCATCGGTATCTTCCAAGTCGCGCTTGGACTGCTATTCATACTCACGGCTCTCACTTAGGAAGGAACCAGCCCGCAGGCGTAATGCTTTGATTGCGGCAATCTGTAGGTCTAGTAGATCCTCTCTTGTCTTCAATTGTAACCACAACTGCCTTCAAATCCAGCTAGGCTTCTGGCGATGCATTCAGACGGCGGTACAGTAGCTTGTTAGTCTTGTAGATGTTGAGGAACTCTCCATACAACACATCGTATATTCGGCGATTCTTCGGATTCGGTTTGAAGGTCTTCGAGATCTTTGTGAGCTTGGGAATGTCTTCAATTTTGGCATAACCCAATCCGACAGCCGCAATGAAAGCGGCACCGCGTGCATTGGCTTGAACGGGGTTCTCTACTTGCTGAATCGTGCGGCCCAAGACGTCAGCATAAATCTGGCACCAAATATCAGACTGAGCCCCACCGCCAATCATGTTGAGAGGATCCATCGGCCTCTTGATGAAAGCCTCTATGACGCCCAGCAGCCAACGACTGTTGTAGGCAATGCCCTCGAAAACAGCCCTTATGAGCTGGCCACGGTCTGTTTCCAAGGACAGGTTATTGAATGCACCTCGAAGATTGCGATCTTCAACCGGAGTTCGTTCGCCGTACAACCAAGGAGTAAAAATCACCTTCCCACTGCCCGCAGGCACTTGCTCCACTACTCTGTCGAATTCTTGATAGACTTCTCTCTTGCCGAAACGGTCCGGGTCATCCGGATAGAAGACTTTGTCCCGCAGGTAAGTCAGACACGCTCCGCCGCTTTCCTGCTCATCAGCAATGAAGTACCGGCCCGGCACGGCCGAGGGTACGGAGGCGAAGTTATGGCCGATGTCAGTCTTCTTGAATGGTACATGGCAGCTGATCCATGTGCTCGTACCTATGTATACGTGTCCTTCAAAATCCCGAACTGCACCTGACCCGATGATGGAGGACGGAACGTCTGCGGCGCCCACAACAACTTTGACGTCTTGGGTTAACCCGAGCTGGTTAGCCACTTCCTTGGAAAGCGGTCCCAGAACATCGACCGAGCGCATGATGGGAGGAAGCTTCGTTTTGTCAATCTTCATTCGTTTGATAAGCGAGTTGTCGTAGTGGACTTTGTTGATATCGCGTGTGTTAGCGAGCCACAACAACGTGACGGTTGCCACCGAAGTAGCAACCTTTCCTGTGAGCCTCAAATTGATGTAATCGGTGGGCTCCAAGAACCAGCGGGCCTGTTTGTAGACTTCAGGATGTTCGTGCTTAAGATACAGGATATGGGCTATCGGGTCTTTTCCGCTATGTGCAGCAATGCCGCCAGTTTTTCTCAACCATCGTAACACATCCCATAGGGGATAGCCTGCAATCTTCACGTGCCCCTTAAGGGCGCGATCGATGTATGGAGCTCCTCGAGAATCCATCCAGATAATCGCATTGCCGATGTTGTTGTTATTCTCGTCGACAGTAACCGTTCCAGACCATTGACTAGTATCGCACACGGCCACAATGTCTTTGTCGGGCACGAGTCGTCTTTCAAGCAGCCGCTTTGAGGCCTTTAGAAACGCCGTCCACCATTCGACAGGGTTCTGTTCTGCACCGCCGCCGGGATAGAGATGCACCGGAGTCGGCTCGAACTCAAATCCAATTACTTCTCCTTTCGTAGACACAATCGCAGGTTTCATCCCAGATGTGCCGTGGTCAATGGCTAGTACGTATCTCGTCTCGTGTCCGGCGCTCATGAACCTCAACCCACTAGGTCTCTTCTCTATTCATACCCTATTGAAAAGCGCTTCGGGCAACCTTAGACGACAGAGATGAACCTGAGTATAGGGAGCTCGTAGCTCATTGTGCGTCCGGTCAACTCTCATAGAATGAGCTTCTCGATATTGCCGTCCGCATCGACTGACTCAATAGTCAGAGGGGATCCTTTCCCTCCCACCTTGTCAAGCTTTAGGTACTCCTGCATGATTCCCAAGAAATCAAGCGGCGCAACACAGCCTTCCGGTGGCAATACTCCTTTGTCAGTAATCTTACCTCGCTGCATAAGTGCGGCGCCAAAAGCAGCTGGAATGCCAGTGCCTTCACCCATGGCTTGGCCTCGTGATGCTAGGGAGAATATGTATTGATGAGGCTCACCGTTTCCCACGCCAGACACTACTATCTTTACACATCCCCGCTGTTCCCCAAAGTTGGTCTCCTTGAGCAAACGTTCACGCTGTTCAATAATGTACGAAATCGTGGAATCGAGGCCGGATGGTTTCTGTCCCTTTTCATATGTGGGCTTGCTGGCCGGCAAGCCTCTTTGCACAACGTCAACAATCATCTGGAAGTACTCATCGGGCAGCACCGTTCCCTTATTCACGACACGTTTGCACTTGATGTACTTGGGAAGCGTTAGAATCTCAGGATGCGGATATGGGTATACTCGATGAGCACCCAGCATGTGGAAGTCGACTTCTTCCTGCAGTGCAACTCCCTCTTTGTGAAAGAAGCCGACCTTCTTCATGGCACCATTGATGTAAACGGGGATGTCAAGCTGCATGCAGTGGATCCTATGTCCTATTACACCGGGGCCTTCAACGGGCTCGCCACCATGAGCATGGTACAAGTCAATTGAGTCCACGGTATCGAGAAGACTATCAGCTGTAAACTTCGCTAAGAGGTTGGTCACTCCTGGAGAACTCCCCATCCCCATGCATGCGGACACCCCCAGACGTCTCGCGTCGCTGTCCATCTTCAGCTGCGCGTCAGTCGCATCAATGTCATCACAAATGTCGACATAGTTAACACGAGCCTCGATTGCCGCCTTCAATATCGGAGGCCCAAACTTGTAGAACGGGCCAACACAGTTCAGGACAACGTCGGAATCCTTCAGCATCCTGAGCAAGCTTGCATGGTCGAGTACATCCACCCTCTGTGCAGACACGCATCCAGATCGAAGGGATTTGACAAGGCTAGTAGCCTTGTTTGCGTCAATGTCAGCTATGATAACCTCCGAGAAATCATGAAGATCAACAAGTGTCCGCACGGCAAAGCTTCCGACGGCACCGCAACCACCAAGGACCGTGACTCTTGACATGACTCGGCAGAATAGCTCAGTCTGGAACTTAAAGTCTGCCTTGGAAGCCGTAAGTTGATTCGAGTTTGTCAGGAACCTACCGCCAGCTGCCCCGGAATGTCACAATCACAGCTGCCGCTATGATGCAACTCACAATGGTGGCGGTAGTCCTTTCGACAAGCATGACAGGGAATATGACGTAACCAAAGAGAGTGGCAGGCAAACCGAGCAGATAGACTGCACCCATGGTCATCATTGAGAAATCGGTTATCGTTCCAATCAGCGTGAAAGGGAGCAGCTTGACATACAGTGCAAATCGCTTTGCGCTAGGAACGAATTCCACTTCCCTAGCCTGAAGACAGAGGCATAGCACTGCAGCCAATACATACGGTGCCATGAACCACCATGCAGCGTAATCCGGAATCAAGTAAAGAACGATTATGAGGATCAGATAGAGAAATGCGAAGATCGGACCGGGTACTGTAAGCCCCCTTACTGTGGTGGTGCGCCCTAGACACAGGCCTGTGAATAGTCCGGACATTGCGGGTCCGAGCACTACTGTCGGGACGGCAAGAGGCACTCCACCTATATAGACGGCAAAGTAGCTACCGACGGCGCCTCCAACGAGACCGAATGCGAAACCTCTGGCGGGACCCAGCAGAATACCAAATAGCGGGGCGATGCAGATGCTGAAACTAATCGTAGAGGTGACGCCGACAGCGGCGATGAATCCGCTCATGGGAAGAAGAGTGCTGACTCCGTAGACACTAGCGAGGATCACTCCAACAGCAAACACCTGTGCACTACTTCTGCCTTCGACTCGCTGCAGGGCCTCTTCAGTTGGGCTATATGCATCCTCTGCCAAGGTCATTGTCCAAGTCGACAGGCTGAGGCGACCTTATCACAGTTACGGTCTACGGGGACGCGATAAAGGAAGCTGACCTAATCTGGCATTGATAGAGGACCGTCATTCATCAGCACGAAGCCGGATCCTCGGCTTGCCAAACCGCGCGTACGCCAGAGCAAACGATACTGTAGATATGAAAGCCACCATGGGGGCAGCCCACGGGAAGATGGACACCCACCAGGCATTCATGACAGCAAAACGGAGTACAGCCATCGACTCATTGAAGAGAAGCGGAACACCAATGCCCTCCCAAGTCGCGCTGATTATGAGTTCGTAGTTCGCATTCTCGAGCAGGAAGGTACTGAAGTCAAGTCGCCAACAGCTACTGTTCAGACGCCGACCCTGCAAGACTCCACTCGATGATTCATGATATACCTCTCCGACCTGAATGTTCAGTGTACCTGACACCGAACGGAGGTTGCAGCTAAAGCAGTGTATCAGCACATTTGAGGTTGCGTTGAAGGTGACATCGCAATATGCTAAGCCAGAAAATGGTCCCGAAGTAGTATCTCCGTACACTTCGTGCATAGTCGCGACACATTCCACCGGCTCATCAGACGGAAGCAGTGGTTCCGGGAATGACCATCCGGCCACGTCTCCCGCCACCCCTAGTCTTACAGAAAGAGCAAGAAACACACCTATGAACGCGTCTGACATGATCACATCGCTCGCCATTATCCCAGAGTGAATGACAGTCCCCAGTCCGTACTTGTGTATGTAAGCTGCCACCGGCTTCCCGGGATACTCACTCGAATAGACAAAGTTCCAGTACCCAATGACTTCGGAACCTGTCAAGTTCTCTAAGACGTTCTCCTCGTGACCATGATAGCTCGTAGATATGTTCTCGCTGAATTGACTCCTCAGAAAGACACTGAAAGCATTAGTTGTATTGGCTATGAAGCCATTGTAGTGTCTGCCAGTCCAGTACCTCCAGAAATTCCCGCCAATCCAGTTCATGTTTTCATCAGGCCATCTATGATAAACGGATCTCCAGGCATGCGTCCCATTGAACTCCCAGCCGTGGCCCTTCGTTAGACTCAGATAGCCGTTAGAATATGTAACTTGAGCAAGGAAGTTGCATGCGTCCATAAGAATCAGTGTGCCTCCGGATGCCACGAATTGCTTGTAGTAAAGGTACTCCCTTTCAGTTACATATTCAGTGAATCCCAGTAACAGTACATCGTACAATCTATTGCCATCATGAAAGAGACCGCCGCTATCGACATCAATCTCGTCTATGACGTTCACGGTCTCGCCAAGCACCAGGTGGAGAGAATGGGCAGTTTCGCCAGTCAACCACAAACGGAGCATTTCGCTGAATCCCCATGTGGAAACCACTGTCCTGTTCAAGAGATTCAAGTCCGTCGTAACATACTCGCCGGCAGGTACTGACTGGTATCTGGAGTAGAACACGTAGAAGGCTTGAGAATAAGCGGTCGCAGAGAAGCAGGGTTTGACAATAGCGACTCTGGTTCCTTCAGTGCAAAGAGAGACTCTGCTGCTGATGGGCGTTGCCGAGAATCTGGTGGTGTCTACGGTCTGAGGGGCCGTAAAGGAAATTAGGAATAGAACAAAAATCAGAAGGACGATCTGACCTGCAATTCGAGGATGTCGTTTCCACCCTTGTCTTGCCGCCTCAATCATATAATGAACCGCCCTTCTCGCTGTGCTTGCTGTTCGCTCTCGGTCAGATAAGCATACCGGGAAGCAAAGTGATGAGAAATCCCATCATGGATGCGCCAATACTCGCATGGTCAATGAAGAAAGCATAGCGAGGCCCAGTGCGGCCGCTCGCACTGGGTTACAACACACTATGGATGCCTCAATCCCGTGAGGCAACTAGCAACCTGACCAACCGAGACCCAATGGGTCAACGATTACGGGGATCTTCTTGGCACCCGATTTCCTCGGTTGCCTTCCGGCGGAGGTTGTGCGACGGACGTTGTTCCCGTTACCAGACTTCAAGAGACTGGACTGACTTTGTCTGTTCACTATCTCACCTCCGGATACGGCTCTGTGCGATTCGCCAATTCATCGTATTTCAAACCCGTCCACGATTGCCTAGTGTTCTCTCTACGAAGGAGTCTACCGCGAATTCAAGCTCAAAGCCAGCTGGTTCAGAGTGCCAGCCAAAAAGAAGCAGAGCTAACTCTTGCAGCGAGCAACCAAGCCCATCGATTCTTGCGAAATGAAATATCCGATTCATGCTAAGGCAACATCGCCTTGCATACTATTATTGACGGGGAAGTAAATAAAGACTTCCCCTTCACGCATAGAAATCCCAGAAGTGTGTGAACTTGAATCCTCTTCCGATCGTCTTGTCGTCGCCGCGCAGATCTACGAAGGTCTGACCATCCCAAGGATAGAACCTGAGATTATGATCGTCGTCACACACGACGAGGTCAGGATTTCCCGGATTGCGCCAGTGCCCAACGATGTAAACCCAATTGTCCTTGAAACCCTGCCCTACTGTCGGATATGGACCGTCTGCGAAAACATTGAGACTCTCCTTAGGGTTCAGACGGCCGTAACGGTAGAAAGTCAACTTGCCGTTCTTATGTCGGGCAATGATGGCGGGAACGCGACTGCCCATCCACTCATCAACGAGTAGATGAGTAAACTCCTTTCCGAAGCCTCGACCCACCTTTCGCGGCTTCGCATTCTTGAATGTCTTGCCGTCAAAGGAATACACGTAGAGGTCCCCGTCCTTCTCCCGGGCTAGAAGGTCAGGGTACACAGTCCCATTCCAATAGCCGGGGTACAGGTCGGGCCACTTGTCCTTGTCGAAACCCTCGCCTACCTTCTCCGAGGACCCCAAGTCTCTGAACTTGGATCCATCCCATGGGAAGAGACGCAAGTGCCCCTCATCGTCACGCACTAGCAAGTCGGACTTGGCTTGGCCCGTCCATTCAGCCACATAGTAGTCCCATTTAGCTTGGAATCCCTGGCCCACCTTGTCGCCCGATCCTTTCGCGCCCTTGAATGTCCCATTGACAAACGGGTAGTGCTTCATGTCGCCGTTCTTCTCGATAGCGATCAACGATGAGCCACCGCCCACTCGTCTGTGTTGTGTACTTCCGCCACCTGGCATCCAGTACCCAATCAGGTACTTCTCGAAGTTGAATCCGCTGCCAACCTCTCGACCTGACTCTTTGTTCTCTTCCTTCTCATCTGGATAGAATGTGTACCTCGTTGCCTGCTTGAACATAGGATACCACTTGAGGTCACCATTGTCTTTTCTCACAACAAGACCGGGCATGATTCTGAATCTCCTATCGTACAGTATGAGAATCGCATAGAATACTTATGTTCATCGGCCACAGACCCGCCGTGGCTACAGCCAAGAGGCCGCGGTCAATACGAAACTGTTTTAGGCCGCAGCCTGCGCGAGACACCCACCTTTCCGGAGGCGCAGTAGGGTGAGCAGCACAGAGCCTTTTGACATAATCGTTGTCGGTGCAGGTGTTGTCGGGTGCTCTACGGCTTACTACCTGCAAAAGAATAATCCAACTAAGCGGATTCTCCTAATAGACAGACTACCCGCTGCCGGGCAGGGAAACACAGCCATGAGCGCAGCAGCAGTCAGGAACATGTTCGCATCTTCAACTAATCAGCTCCTCACTGACAGCTCCATCAAGTTCATCGAAAGCGTACAAACCAAGATGGGCTTTGACTTGACATTCGAAAAGTGTGGGTATCTTTGGCTCATGAGTGACAAGCAGTTCAATGATCCAAGCGTGCAAATGTGGATGCAGAAGATGAAGGCATCCAGCATCAGGTGGACTTTGTACGACAAGAAGCAGCTCAAGAAGATGATACCGAGCTTGAATGTTGACTTCGCACGAGATGAGGAAGCTCAGCTACTGCACCTGCCAGAAGTGAGCTATGGACTGTTCGGCCCTGATTGTGGAGTACTCGACCCAACCAAGCTCGTCAGTTTCTATCTGCAAGAGTTCTCGAAACTGTCGAAAGTGAAGCCCAAGTTCGGAGTCGAGGTTACTGGACTCTTGCTCGAAGCGGATCCCAAACTTGACATGCCCGGTGAACCATTTGTCTGGCAAAACAAACGAGTGAACGGAGTAAAGACAAGCAGTGGGGTCCTCAGAGCTGAGATGGTCGTTCTGGCAACAGACGCATGGAGTAACAGGCTTCTTGACCCAATCGGATTCGACAGTCAGACCAAGGCGAAGAAGCGTCAGATGTTTGTGATTCATGCCAGTGAGAAGAAACCTCTCATGGACCTTCTGTACACCAAGGGCTTCAGTGACAAGGGTTGCATACCTTTCACCATACTACCGATGGCAGGAGTCTATTTCAGGCCTCAACTGCAGGAGAAGGGGTTCTGGATTGGCTGT
>PRDJ01000063.1 GCA_003345555.1 Candidatus Thorarchaeota archaeon | reverse complement strand
TTTGATATTGACACATGATAATCAGTCTTGCGTCTGAGGCTATTCATGCTGTGATTTGAATCAGTGAAGATGACTGCAAAAGAGAGAAAAGAACACGGGCCGTGCGGCCCGGTTCATTCAACTGTTGTTCGACTACTTGACAGTGCTCATGTCTCTTGGGGTGATGTCGAGAACGATTCCGACAGCCACCGTTATGCCCATGTCACGCACTGCGAATCTTCCCAGCTGCGGGAGATCCTTGTACTTCTCGATTGCCAAGGGCTTGAGTGGCACGAGCTTAGCAATCATACTCTCACCCCTCTTCACGAATTCGGGGTTCTCCTGAATGACCTGTCCTGTACGCTGGTCTATCTTCTTGGTGATCTGGTCAAATCTGCAGGCTACTTGGGCTGTGTGAGCATGCACGACTGGGGTGTAACCCACCGTGATAGCTGTCGGATGCTGGATGACCATCACTTGGCCTTGAAAGTCCTGTGCGACTGTAGGTGGCTTCTCGGCTGGTCCGGCAACATCTCCTCGAGTCAGGTCCTTCCGTTCGATGCCTCGGACGTTGAACCCGATGTTGTCACCAGGTACCGCCTGGGTCAGCTGCTCGTGGTGCATCTCAATTGACTTCACTTCACCAGACTTGTTGGCAGGCATGAAGGTAATCTTCTGCCCAGGCTTCATCACACCGGTCTCGACACGACCCACTGGTACTGTGCCAACTCCCTTGATCGAGTAAACGTCGTTGATTGGCACTCGCAATGGCTTGTCGAGAGGCTTTGGTGGAGGTGTTACGGCGTCGAGAGCCTCAAGTAAGCATGGTCCAGTGTACCATGGGGTCTTGGCAGGGGTCTTAGCCTTCAGATTGACAGCCTCTAGTGCAGATGTTGGAATGAACGGGACTTGTTCAATCTTGTAGCCAATGCTCTTAAGGAAGCCACCGACTTCTTCCTTAACTTCCTTGTATCGAGCTTCACTGTACTTGACTTCATCCATCTTGTTGATGCAGACAATAAGACTAGGAACACCCAGTGTCATTGCAAGATATGCATGTTCTTTGGTCTGACCGCCGACACCAACGCCTGCCTCGAACTCACCAGTCTTGGCAGACACGACCAGCATGGCGACATCCGCTTGCGATGCGCCTGTTATCATGTTCTTGACGAAGTCCCTGTGGCCCGGTGCGTCAATGACTGTGTAGTAGTACTTTGGTGTCATGAATTTGAAGAACGCGATATCAATAGTGATGCCACGCTCTCGCTCTTCCTTTAGACGGTCCAGTGCGAAGGCCCACGCCTGTTCAGGACGACCAAGGCGTTCCGCTTCGGCCTTGTTGGCTGCGACTGTCCTCTCGTCAAGGGCACCGGCCTCGTAGAGAAGTCGCCCAGTGAGTGTGCTCTTCCCGTGATCTATGTGTCCAATCACGACGAGGTTGAGGTGCTCCTTTCCCTTTTCTTTACCCGCTGCAGCAGGAGCGGCCGCCGGTGCGGGTGCTGCTCCAGCCTTCTTTTCGGCTGCAGGCTTTGCCTTTTCCGCTGCGGGCTTTGCCTTTTCCGCTGCGGGCTTTGCTTCTTTTTTACTCAATGTGCTAACCTCAACTCAGACTAGGTTAAACTAAGCGCGAAAGGGCTGGTGTGTCTTTAAAGCTTACGGAATCAATCAGTAGTCGAATTCGTACTCGCCAACTTGGACCTTGGTTGTTAGTCTCTCACCTTTTCTGGGTCTGCGAATCTCGACCAGATTGAGCACACAATAGCCCCGCTTTCGAAGGAACGAGATGATGACGTTGTTATTCGGATGAACCCAATTGTAAACCGTGCCCCCGCCTAACGACTCTACTAGATGTTCCGCTTCAGAGTACAATAGCGAGCCTATCCCCCTCCTTCGAGCGCGCGGAGATACGAATAGTGACTCGGCCCAAACCACATCTTCGTCAACCCGACACACTACATAGCCAAGAATCTTCTTCTTATCATCTATCGCCACGAGAATTGGAAATCCCTTACCTAGGTATTCGTGCAGTTCCTGTCTTGCTGAATCATCGTTCGGGAGAACACCTGACTGCTTCAGAGTATCCAGCGCTATTCTGAACTCAGCAATGAGCCGAACGACCTGATGCTCGTCTTCGGACTCGTACTTCCTTACTCTCGCTATCGGTGCCGTCAACTGATGAATCGCCTCTCGTGAGACAAGAATCCACGCCATACGGCACTGCAGGTCGGGGCTCTGAAAACGTTTGCACTTCTGTTCGGAAATACAGCCCTAGGAGTTGCCGCGCACAGCAAAGTTGAAGACTGGTTTCCCCTACCTTGCGGATCGTGCTATTCTCTCGCGCTCTTCCTTCCTTGCAACTGCGAAGCTTCCGGCATCGCCTTTGTAAGCAAGTAGGATTTCGTCAACGATACATTCTTCGAGTGACTTTGCACTGTTGTGTGATGCCCTAACAGCTCCAACCATGATATGCCTCAACGCAAGGTCCACTCTTCGTTGCGGGCCAATATCGACAGAACGAGGATAGGCCATACCACCATATGAGATACGAGTGGTCTCTTCAGCAGGAGCTGCGTTCTCCACTGCGGTAACCAACACCTGTATCGGATTCATTCCGGTCCTGAAGTCAATCATCTCAAACACACGACGGACGAAACCGATTGCTCTGACTTTCTTGCCAGCATTCTTGCCAGTTCGTGTCTTCTTCTCATGCCGATCTCCCGCGTTGAGAACCTTGTTCACGAACCTTTCAACAATAGGCACGGTCGACTTATGGAATCGTTTGCCCGCATGCCGGCCCGACGTATGCGGTATCAAGACCGGCTTCAGCGTTATGTATCTCTGAAGCCCGACATCCTTGACCTGGACTTCGGTTGAATCCCATCTGCCGAATAGCAGCAATCTGGGAACGGTACGTGGGACTGGAGCCTCAGGGGCTGGTGTTTGCTCAGTTTTCTCCTCTTCTGTCATCGCTACCACCTAGCGTATTGGCTTCTCCACTCTGCCATAGATGAGTGATTCAAGACAGACTCCGTTGACCTTGACCACGCGCCATCGCACACCCGGCAGGTCTCCAAACGCTCCACCCATAGCACCACCTATGCCTTCGACAACGACTGCATCGTGCTCGTCGATAAACTTCAAACCGCCATCACCAGGTATGAACGCCGTGATCTGCTTTCCATTCTTGGAGAGCTGAACTCTCACTGCTTTCCTTATCCCCGAATTAGGTTGCTTACACTCAACGCCAACTTTCTCAAGGACGATGCCGCGCGCCTGAGGAGCACCTTCTAGTGGGTCGGTTTTCTCCTTTAGCTTCAGCACCATGGACTTGTATGCGGACTTCTTCCACTGGAATCGCTTTCGCTTAGCCTTGAGAGGCCTTGCGGCAAACTCACCGAGTGGGGATTTGGAGTGAGTCAAGTTGTCTACCTCATACTATCAGGAACAAGACATAGACAGTCCGTCCTGACCGGATTCAGACCACCCGCCGAGTGTTTCCTTAAAAGGCTTATGAACAGGCTTAGGTAGGCTGTTGGCAAGAGAGTGCAAGAAAGGCCCACTGCCAGACTACGCTCAGGCTATCACAACATTGTCCACATCGAAATGGCGTCGGGCAAGTATCCTCGCGCGAGCGACGTTTTTGCCATCCCGACCTATTGCTATTCCTCGGTCTTCTGCCTTGACAGTCACGCTTGCGACAAGGCTTCCATCCTTGTGTTCAACTATCTTCACGTGCTCAACCCGAGCTGGAGCAAGTGCACTCTTCACGAAATCTTCAGCAGAGTCAGCCATTTCTACAACATCTATAGGCCGACCAAAGGTATCGGCCGCGGTCCTGACCCTAATTCCGTCCCGTCCGATTGCTTTGCCAAGCTGTTTTGGGCGAACGACAAAGATCAGACGTTCGCTTTCGTCATCACGGACAACATCTACGGCAGACACGCCAGTGATGCTCTCGAATGTGGCTATAAGTCCCATGTCTTCCATTGAGAGTTTGAACCGGGGCAAGAAATCTCTCCTCATACCAATTTCAAGATGTTGGAGTCGCCTGGCTTTATCACAGCAATGGCTGACACCATAAATGGCTTTCCAGCAATCTCACCGAGATCCCAAGACGACCCTTCGAATTTGTGAATCTTGGTCCCGGTCAACTTGGCAAAATGCACGATGTCTTCGTAGTCTTCCTTCGGACAGTTAGCGGCGACCACAACTAGTTTCGCAATCCCGGTGCGAATGGCGTTTATGGATGACTTACCGCCTATTCTGCAGTCACCCGTACTAACTGCACTTGCGATTGGCTGATTCAGGCTCAAACTAGACAACCTCATTGAATGACATGTTGTTTGTGATTACGTCTTCCCAGACTACTTGCGGCATATGCCCATCGGTTTTAATGCTTATGCCATGTGTTATGCTAGATTAAGGTTTCTTGGCAAGAGTGCTCGGGGGATTCATCAGTAAGTCAATGGATCCTGTGCCTAGTGGGATAAGCTGCCCCAGTATTACGTTCTCAGTTATTCCCCTAAGCGGGTCTCTGGTACCTGCAATCCCTGCACCAAGTAGATGCTTGATTGTCACTTCGAAAGCGGCACGAGCCAAAGCGCTGTTCTTTGCTCCTGAAATGCCATGACGACCAATCTGCCTTATGGCACCATCGGCCGTCATCATGTCTGCGACGAGAAGTATGTGTCTCACGTCGACGTCCAAACCCTGCTCTTTGAGCACACTCATTGCCTCTAGGATGATTGCGTTTCGAGTGGCTTCTATTCCGAGCACGGTGTATATCTCTCGAAGATTGTTGGTGTATATCCTGTGCGGGTTGACGCCTTCCACTTCAAGTGCTTCTTGAAGGTTTGAACCCTCAGTGAGGAGTACGAACTCATCAGCTTCTTTCCGTATGACAACGTGAGTCACGTCGTTTATACCCTTGACCCGAACCTCGCGAATCTTCTCCATCAAACGCTGGAGATCGGCAAGTGATTCGCTCGCTGGATAGATGAAGATGACATTCTCGTCCCCCTCGACATCACCTTTCGCCTTAATCTTGGCTTGAATTGCGTCAATAACATCCTGCGTCGACAAACCCTTGTCATCCATCATTTCGGGATCAAGCCTGACAACGATTGCCTGCCGCAGAAGGTCTATCGAGAAATTGCTGGCCACGCTCTGAACCAGAACCATCTCTATCTTGCGGGCTATTTTCTTCGCCGCTGCCTGATCCTTTGCGATTTCTGGGGAAAGATGAACCCTCATAGTTGGAGTAGCGGGGTTATTACGCGCATCAACTATCTCTATCAGACGGGGCAAACCACGAGTAACGCTGAGCTCTGCAACACCAGCATAGTGAAATGTCCTGAGAGTCATCTGAGTACCGGGTTCACCGATACTTTGTGCTGCCACAGTCCCGACAGCCTCGCCTGGATCCACTATGGCACGTTCGTATGACTCTACAACGTTATCGCAGATATCATCGAATTCTTTTTTGGTCAGTTGCGGAAGCGCGCCTATCTTCTTCTCGAGTTCCATCAGCACCTTTGGCGGAAGCCTACGCTCCTCTCTCATCTGCTCAAAGCGCTTCTCTGTATACTTCTCCAACGTAGCACTGGACACTACTCGCCACCTCCTTCAACAGCCTCACTTCTTCTAACAACCTTCTCTATTGCCATGTCTATGTTCACAGACCGTCCGTGATCAGACTTGCTCGGGTCCACCCCATCGTCGCCGAACTTGAATTGAACTATGCGTCCTGGCGCAGTCCTGACAGTCCCATCGCTCTCGACTTTGAGATCTTGTAGAGCCGTCATCAGTCTTCTCTGCATGTATCCTGAAGTGGACGTACGAACTGCGGTGTCCACCAGACCCTCACGTCCTCCCGCTGCATGGAACCAGTACTCGATTGGATCTAGGCCACTCTTGTAACTTGACGACACGAATCCCCGGGCTCGTGCGCCGAGATCCCCGCGCTCGAAATGTGGGAGTGTACGGTCAAAGTACCCGCGGCTTATCCGCTCACCTCGCACTGCCTGCTGTCCTACGACCGCAGCCATCTGCGAAAGGTTGAGTCCGGATCCTCTTGCCCCAGTCTGTGCCATGATGACCGCTGAGTCCTCCAAACCCAGATGCTCCCCGGCAACAGTACCCGCAGAGTCACGGGCCTCTGCAAGAACGGCTCTGATTCTTTGCTCAAGTGTCTGTACTAGTGTCTGTCCAGGATTAGCTTCGAGCTCGCCACGCTTGTAGGTCTCTATGAGCTGGTTCACTTTGTTGTCTGCCTCCTCAAGTATGACCCTTATCCTCTGTATGATTTCACGAGGCAGAGTTACATCGTCCAAGCCCATGGAGAATCCTCTGTCCGTTATCAGTCGAATTAGGAGACGACCCAGAGAATCTATGAATACCCTTGCAGCTGTTGAACCGTTGTCCTTCACTATTCGGTGGAAAAGCGAGTCCGCTTCTCCAGCACCAATTGCCTTTTCGTCAACCACTCCGAAGAGCAGAATACCATCTCGAATGACCACGAAGGCATCGTGTTCGCAGTCCTCCTTCTTGCACGTCTTGCACTTCTTGCAGATGTTGGCTTTGAAAGACATGTTTATGCCACGAGGAACGAATAGGCTGAATATCTGCTTACCAGTCCATAGTTGGACCGGTGCCTTGATTGCAGGTGGAGGAAGCTCACCAGCAAAGCTAGCTGTGGCCATGAGCTGATTCAGCTGATCTAAAGTAAAGAGACTCGATCGCCTCGTCAATAGGAATGCGGCAGATATGTAGTCCTGTAAGGCGCCGATGATTGGCCCGCCGTATCGCGGCGACAGGATTTGTTCTTGGACCCTCATCAGTACCCGAGCCTCAGCCCTTGCTTCTTCCGACTGAGGGACGTGTAGATTCATCTCGTCACCGTCAAAATCAGCGTTGTATGGCGGGCATACATACAGACTCAATCTAAACGTCCGAAAAGGCATCACACGGACCTCGTGAGCCATAATCGACATCCTGTGAAGAGATGGCTGCCTGTTGAACAGTACTATGTCTCCGTTGTCAAGATGGCGCTCAACGATGAAGCCCTGTTCGATTGTATCAGCGATAATCGAGCGATCCTTGGCAAAGCGAAGGTCAACTCTTCGTTGGTCCGAACGAATAAGGTAGTTCGCGCCAGGGTGTCTATCTGGGCCACGAAGGATGAGTTCCTTCATCTCGTCTGTGTTCCATTCAGTGACTCGCTGAGGAATGGTGAGTATCTTGGCGATCTCCTCCGGTACACCAACCTCATTCATGCTCAGATTCGGGTCTGGGGAGATGACCGTACGCGCTGAGAAGTCCACACGTTTTCCGGAGAGATTTGATCGAAAGCGACCTTCTTTCCCCTTCAGTCTCTGTGCCAGAGTTCTCAGAGCTCTACCGGAGCGGTGTCTTGCTGGCGGAATACCGCTCACCCCGTTATCGAAATAGGTGGTGATATGGTACTGAAGAAGCTCCCAGAGGTCTTCTACAATAAGCGCCGGAGCACCTGCGTCCAGGTTCTCGCGAAGCCTTTGATTAATCCGGATTATGTCGATAAGCTTGTGAGAAAGGTCATCCTCGCTTCGTACGCCGGACTCCAATGTGATACTTGGCCGAACTGTCACGGGTGGGACAGGCAAGACTGTGAGTATAGACCATTCTAGTCTCGCGGCTTTCGGGTTGATACCCAATAGCATGTAATCATCATCCGGCACGTTCTCCAATCGACCACGGATATCAATTGGGGTGAGCCGAACAGACCCAGCCTCACTAACCTCATAGATTGAGGTCGGCTTCTCAAGTTTCAGCTTCAGCTGCTCCGCGCCACAGTGAGGACATTGCTTCGTCTTCGCTGCCCGCTTGATGATTTCCTTCGACAGGTTTCCCGTTTTCTGACCAACATCGGGGTACTTCTTGAACAGTCTAACAAAGTGCTTGATTTCATCTTCAGAAATAAGGATGCGATTGCACTCCCTACAGACCGCTCGTAGGATTTTGTGGATGACTTTCGCATAACCTTCGTGCATAACAGGTCGTGCGAGTTCTATGTGACCAAAGTGCCCAGGACAGTTGCCCACACGGTTTCCGCAAGTCTTGCACCTCTGACCCGGATCGATAACACCGAGCCTAGGATCCATGATACCGCTCTCTATTGGATAACCATCTTCGTCATATGTGTCAGCTACAACAATCTGAGCGACTGACATTTTGCGTATGTCGTCCGGTGAAAGAAGACCAAACTCAATCTCATCCACTTTCTTGGTAATAAGACCAGACATCAATTCATATCATCTCCTTCAGTCTCAGCCTACAGGCCAAGCCCAAGGACATCATTTCTTGTATTAGGAGCTTGAAGGCGTATGACACGACGATACTGCTTATCTTTGCACTAGTGCCGCAGATTGGACAGTAATAGATGTCCTTGTTACGGTCATAAACACCGATGAGCCCACAATTCTCGCAAACAAGCATGTTGCTCTTGTCAGACTCATCAAGTAGTCTACCCTTGAGTAACATCGCAGCTCCGTGACCTATGAGCACATCCCGCTCCATTTCACCGAATCTCAGACCACCCTCACGCGCACGACCCTCCGTTGGCTGTCGAGTCAGAATCTGTACTGGACCACGCGCACGAGCGTGTATCTTGTCAGCCACCATGTGATGTAGCTTCTGATACATGATACAGCCTATGAATATGTCAGTCTTGAGTTTCTCACCAGTGATACCCGAATACATGACTTCGCGGCCGTTGTGTTTGAGACCATGACTCCTGAGAATCTCAAAAAGCTCTTCTTCCGTAACTCCACAGAATGGTGTGGCATCCTGCTGCTTGCCCACCATTGATGCGGCCTTTCCAGCGATCATCTCAAGAATCTGACCGATTGTCATCCTGCTCGGTATCGCGTGCGGGTTGATTACCAAGTCTGGAACAACGCCATCCTCAGTGAAAGGCAGGTCCTGTTGAGGAGCAACGTAGCCAATAACACCCTTCTGTCCATGGCGCGAGGCATACTTATCACCGAGCTCTGGGATTCTCAGGTCCCGGACCTTGACTTTTACAAGCCTGTTGCCATCGATTGTCTCAGTCAGTATCACGCTATCTACTACGCCAGACTCACCATGACGAACTGCCACAGAAGTCTCGCGTCTGTTCGGTGACTGTATCTCGAACTCGGAGTACTCCTCAAGGAATCGCGGAGGAGAAGTGCGGCCGATGAGTACGTCTCCGCCCTGTACCTCAACCTCGGTCTCTATTATACCATCCTCACCCAAGTTGCGGTAGGATTCTGACGCTCTGTAGCCACGTACGCTTCTGTCAGGTACCTCGAACCGGTCCTCTTGCCCACCAGGATACTTTCGTTCCTCGCTTTCATACACTCGCATGAAAGTGCTTCGGCCAAGTCCTCGCTCAATCGACGCCTTGTTCATGATTAACGCGTCTTCGATATTGTAGCCTTCGAA
Source organism: Candidatus Thorarchaeota archaeon (assembly GCA_003345555.1). Taxonomy (GTDB): domain Archaea; phylum Asgardarchaeota; class Thorarchaeia; order Thorarchaeales; family Thorarchaeaceae; genus OWC5. The sequence goes on along the minus strand of PRDJ01000063.1, from coordinate 34,077 downwards.
GGACAGAATGGCAACAACGAAGTTCTGCCCTGCAGGGCGCGCCTCGTATCCAATAGCGTCCATTGCACGTGTCTTCACGAGGGGTTTTTGTGGGTAGTGGAAGAAATGCCCGCGCGTATCGGCCCTGAACTTAAAATTCGACGAGGGCACCCCAACTGATTGCTTCGCCATCCCGGCCATGTAGACATTACGTGGTGACTGGTTTCGCTCCGGAAACGGTATCAATGCAGCAGAGATACCCAGTATCGTCGATGGTGCTATCTCAAGATGAGTTGTATGAGTGCCAACTTCGCTGACATACATAGCAATGAGAGTATTCTCCTCTTCTTCCGCGTCAAGGAACTCGACGACGCCATTCCTCAGAAGGTCGACGAAAGTCCACTCACCATCCTTGATCATGCGAAGATGTTCATCGGTTAACCTGCTCCGACCATTCTCAACCACAATCAGTGGACGCCGGACTCTTCCTGCATCACTATTCACCTGAACTTCGCGTGTGTCTTCATAGTAAGCGATGTTCACTTCGTGATCGATTTCTCCCGCCCGACGCTTCTGACGGATTGTCTTGACCAACACTTGGGGCGCGGCGTGTATACCCACTAGTCTCCCGTTAAGAAATACATCTGCGCCCTTTGCACCACGCTTTCCCTTCAAGCGCTCAATCGGTTCGACTTCGGCCTTCAGCAAGGCCCGCTCAACAGACTCCTCGTCAGTGCCTACGGAGATATATGCCATCATGGCTATGTTCTTGACCAGACCACAATTTGGTCCTTCGGGAGTCTCGTTCGGACAGATTTTGCCCCAGTGTGTACAGTGAAGGTCTCTTGCTTCGAAGTGCGGCTGCGACCTTGAGAGAGGTGAGACTACTCTCCGCAGATGGGATAAGGAAGATATGTAGTTGGTACGGTCAAGTAGCTGTGAGACTCCAGCCTTCCCGCCAACCCAGTTGCCCGTTGCTAGGGCATGCTTTAGTCTCTGAGTTATGACATCAGCCCTGACAGCGGTGCGGATGTTGGGCTTTCGACCCCGTACTGCCGTGCGCTCAAGCTGATACTTGATATCACGTGTAAGAGAATAGAGTGCTACTCTAAAGAGCGACATCAGAAGATCCCCAGACAGCTTGAGCCTCTTGTTTGCGTAGTGATCCTTATCATCTGCTTGACGCTTGTACAATACGAGCTCCAACAAGCGCTCGACCATCTGGCCGAGATAGTACGCTTTCTGAAGTCTGTGCTTCTCTTCAGTGCCAATATGGGGTAGCAGATATCTATCCAGCACCTTCTCTGCTCTGGCCAGACGATATTCCTTAGTCTGCCCAACAGCTACTCGTTTGCCGATGAAGTCCAGTGCGTTAATGCGTGTGGATGTCTCGCCCTCGTTTTGTGTCGCATTTATCGGGGCGGACTGTTCTATTGTAACTATGAGTTCATTACGAATCTCCTCGTCATCCGAGACCACATCAGCTATCTCTCTATCGGATTCTAGGCCTAGCGCCTTCAAGAGTATTGCCAAAGGTATCTTGCCCGGTACGGAAGGGAATGAAACACGTAGCTCACCTGTGCGCTTTCTCTCTATGGTGACCGGGGCTCTGAATCCACGCGAGGTGGAGAAGACCTTGGCAATGTGAGTATAGCTTGAGCTCTTGCTGGCTTCCTCAATGAGTATTCGGTTGGGGGCCAGATCCTCCTGTGTAACCAAGACGCGCTCGGAGCCGTTAATGATGAAGTAACCGCCGGGATCCTTGGGGTCTTCGCCATGGAGGATGAGCCATTCGTCGTAGCTCATCTCGACGGCCTTGCCGGACTCACGTTGTTTCTTCAACCAGTCGTCGTAATTAGATTGATGCAACAAGCAGCTTTCGCTACGTAGCATGATGGGTAAATCGCCGATGTAGATCCTCAGAGTCTCCATGCGTGTGGTTACGGAACCCTCTTTCCGAACCGGCGTGCACTCTAGGTGCATCTTGCTCGCATATGTCAGGTTCCTGATTCTTGCCTCATTTGGATAGAGGGGGTGCTCACTGCCGTCCGCCTCTCGGACAGACGGGCGCTCCACGGTGATAGCACCAAGGTCAACAAAGTAGTCCTCGACCTTAGGACTGAGCCTGCCAACGCTTTCAACGATCTCCTGCAGCTCTTCGCGAACGAATCTGTTGAACGAGTCGAGATGTTGACCTACCAATCCAAACTCAGAGAAGAAGGCCTCTATCACCGGCCAGTATTTGTCTTTTTCTTCCGCGGCCAAGTTATTACCACACCTTGATGGAGGATTCGGGGCAACCACTGTCAGCACATGCGCTTCCCAATGCATGAACCCAGAAAAACTGAGTTCGCTGTCGCGGTAGTCGCCCCGTGTTTTTTCTTGACCCAGCGCTTGTCTGCTGCCACTTTCGTTATGCCCGTGGCGGGCTAGGCGGGATTTTCAAGCGTCACGAATCGTCTACGCCGTTCGAACCCGCGAGCTTCAGGTTAAAAGCCTGCCGCGCTACCTGGCTGCGCCACTAGCCCATGTTGATGTCTGTGCGTCCGATGGTACATACTCTGCATGAAGTCTTCGTGCCGAACATGATACGCACCGGGCAACACACACGGTCATGCATTAGTGGGAAGCAGCTCTGACTGAGCCTGCGAACCGGACTTCTGAGGCCATAAAAGCGTTTTGATGAAACACATGTTTGTGATGCTGCACTATGATAATTGTTTGTTAGTCAAGAGGTACTCCGTGAATCTCGGCTACTTCGATTGAGTTGGCACCATAGCCGGAGGAATTGCGTGATAATAGTCCGACAACTTTAATAGAAAACCGTCCGAGGAGTCGTTTCGCGCGAGGACTATTGGCCGTTTGTTCGAACGCCCCTGTAGTGTAGTCCGGTCTAGCATAGGCGACTGTCACTCGTCTAACCCGGGTTCAAATCCCGGCGGGGGCGCCACTTCTTCTGGGCCGTGAGCAGAAAGTGAATGCAAGTACGTCATCCCGGTGTGATATTCTGTGACTCAATTCCTAGATGCTTGCTACCGTGCGATTGTAAAACAGGCCACGTCAATAGCAGACACCATGACGGCTGCGAAAGCCGATGACCTTCGCCCTTTGTCTGATAAGCGATTGGTCCTGCTAATCGGATGCGGCGATTCGTACGCTGTCGCTGAGTACGGAAAGTGGGCACTCCTGATGCTTGGATTCAACGCGATCTCGGTCTCTCCGCCCGAGCTACAGAGAATCACCATTGGGTCGAATTGTGCAGTCATAGGAGTGAGTGCCTCAGGTCGTAGTCTTGTGACAACTGAGGCGCTCGAGTTCGCCAAGTCATTAGGCGCAACCACTGTTGCCCTGACGGACAATCCTGATGGCAGAGCTGCTCAAACTGCAGAGTCAGTATGGCAGACTAGATCAGGTGTGGATTCTTACAACATCAGCCCGTCAGCCCCTACCACTGCAGCAATGGCCTATCTTCTTGCACTCGCCTCTCAGCTTCCGAGTCCCGTCCAAGGCGGGCTTCGGCATGATTGTCAGATTCTGGAGTCCAGAGGAAAAGAAATCATACAATGGTCCGAGGGACAGGGCATTGCCATCTCCAAGCTGGTCAAGCGAGGTGATCTTCTGTACCTGATTTCTGATGGGCCAAACTACGTGGCTGCCCAAATCGGTATGATGAAACTTAATGAATTCTCGATAGCAAAGGGTGTCGCCGCAGTGAGGGAGGAGTTCCAACATCACTACAACCTATCAATTGGCAAGGATGAACGGGCGGTTCTTGTCTTGGATGACCCCGTCTCACCCAAAGACGAAAGCTTCTCGAAGATTGTTGCGGGAAAGTTGAACATGAGAACCTACCTCCTACATACTGACGCACTGGACCTTGTCACACCTCTTGCACAGGCAATTCCGAATACGATTGCATTACAGATGGCGTCCTACCATGTCGTACAAATGCATGACCCGAGCAAGAGTGGCTTTAAACAGCCGCATGCTGATGCATTCAGAATCTATTGAGGAACTGGGAGTCTGCGAATGATTCACATCATGCCCCTGTATAGTCCGCCATCAACCAGCAACAGGGCCCCGTGAATGTAGCTGGCAGCCGGGCTTAGAAGGAATGCGCAGACTGCACCATACTCGTCGGGCTGACCCATTCTACGCAGAGGGATTCTTGCTTTGATGCTCTCCTCAGATTCAGTGTCCTTCGATTTTGACATGATCTCTTCGACACGCTTGGTGTGGATGTAACCCGGACAGACTGCATTCAATCGAAAGCCTTCCGGGCCGAGTTCATCGGCTAGAGTGCGCATCATGCCGACTACTGCCGGTCGCAATGCGTTAGATAGAAGAAGATTCTCAAGAGGCTGCTTGACTGAGATAGAAGTGCTGTATAGGATAGATGGGCCATCGGACTTACGCAGAAGAGGCAATGCATATCGAGTAAGATGCACAGCACTCATCACCGTCAGGTCAAAAGATGAATACCAATCGTGGTCAGACAAAGCTGAGAATGTTCCAGGGGAAGGACCACCGGCATTGACAAACAGCCCGTCCAGTCTAGGGCTTACGGATTGTACGTCTCCTATCAGTCTTTTCACGTCCTTCTCAGTCGAAACATCTGAGACGACGTATCGCACTCGCTCGCCTAGCGCTGAAACCGCCTTCTTCAGTGAGTCTTCAGTGCGTCCGCAGATGGTGACACCTGCTCCCTCCTGCACGAGCGCCTTTGCAACGCTGAAGCCGAGACCACGAGAGGCAGCTGTGACAAGGAATCTTCGGTTCTTTAGCTTCAAATCCATATTCTGCGATCACCAGCTGGAACAGCTATTCAGCATCTTGCCCGACTCGACCTTCCATTCGAGCGCCAAGCACAACCTCTAGGTGAAGAAAGCTCGCACTCAAGCGCTCAAAGTTGGTTGGTACCGAAAACTCGCCCACCCCCAAGGAGTTCAATGCTGTCTGAACCTTTGCTGTTGTGAGTTTGAGGTTATCTTCGGATTTGAAAGCAATCAGAACTCGCTCCTTTTCCGAGCCAGGCAATATGTAGACCGAGTGGACGGGAATGCCGAGGCCTCTTAGGCCGGATCTAATCCTTGACTCGATTTCGTCCATTTTGATTAATCCTCTGATCTAGAACAAGAGAGAGAACACTAAAACATCTGTAATAGCACTATAATACTCCAGAAACAGGTCTGATAGAGGGAAAACATGGTCGGGGTGGCCGGATTTTTTGGCCCCGAACCGGCAATCGGTACAGGAGAACCAGCAACCAACGGATCTACAGTCCGTAGCTCTGCCAGATTGAGCTACACCCCGTGAGCACAGAAGGCCTCTAGCTTTGGATAAAAACATTACTCAGTTGACCACGGTTTCTTATCAAGTCCTGCTGGCTCAGACCGATTCTTCGGAATCTTTGAAAGGTGGTTCCATCAACTGAGAAGACAGAGAACAAGGGGGCTCTTCCGTGTCGTCCAGACCGATTGAAGACTTCTTTCCAATTGCTGAAATCAACAAGATTGCGGAGAAGGAGTCGACCGGCTTTGGAAGACGGCATTATCGTCCTGTGTATCTGATGCACAAATGGTGGGCACGAAGACTTGGTTCTGTCTTTCGTGCCATACTTCTATATTCTCTGGCTGACCGAGGATTGGCACAATGGGATCAGGACCCCAACAACCTATGGGCCTTCTATTCCCGTGACACTCAGCTGAACGGAAAGGTCGTCCTCGACCCGATGATGGGCGGGGGTACCACAATCGTTGAGGCACTCAGGCTTGGGTGCAAGGTCATTGGAGGAGACCTGAATCCGGTCTCTTGGTTTGTGGTGAAAAAAGAGATTGAGCATATTGACTCGGCTTCTCTCAGAGACTGTCTCTCGAAGCTTGAGAGCGAGCTTGGAGTCGAACTCCGCAGGTACTACAAAACCGTGTGTCCTGAGTGTAGTGGCAGTGCAGAAGCGATTTACTACTTTCATCGTAAGGAGCTGAAGTGTCCTGAATGCGGCACCACGGTTCCGCTGATGCGGGACTTCTTCTTGGCCAAAGCCCCTACAGGAAGAGGGGATGTAGTGGTCTGCCCAAACTGCTGGGGCATTTTCGAAACCCTCAATGCAGCACAACCGAGCACTTGCCCGAAATGTGGGGCTGAATTCTGCGCAAAAGCAACATCGTTTACTTCAGGACAACAGTTCTTCTGCCTTAGACCAACATGCAAACCTGCACAGATTACGCGCGCGATAAGACAGCAGGGCCGACCTAGAGAGCGAATGTATGCCATCGAATTCTACTGTCATGCATGTGATCAAAACAATAACCCCAGATTGATGCACGGCAGAGGCTACAAGGCGCCCGATAGTGCTGACTACGAGCTTCTGAAGAAAGCAGAAAGCGAGTACGAAAGTGAAGTACAGTATCTACCCATCCCAGACGTAGCGATTCCGCAAGGGGTGGAGACTAGACGCGTCCTGAACCACGGATACGTGAAATTCAGGGACTTATTCAATGCTAGACAGCTACTGAACCTCGGGAAGATATACAGATGGATATTGAGTATCGAAGACTGGAATCTGAAGGAGTTTCTTGTCCTTGCTTTCTCGAATTGCCTGAAGTATAATAACATGCTATGTAAGTACAACGGAACAAGGGGCTTCATAACTGACATCTTCAGAACTCACTCATACTCGCCTTCAATGACGCCAGTGGAGGGTAATTGCTATGATACTGCAAAAGGGCGAGGACCTTTCACGGCCTTTGTCAGACTCGTGATGGAGGCAAAAGACTACTGTATAGCACCGTTTGAGAGAGTAGTTGAAGGTACTGAGATAAGAGCAGTACACTTCACCACGCCGATTAGTGGCCAATTAGCGTTGCATTACAAGGATTTTCGCAAAACAAAACAGGCAATGTTGATCTGCGGTTCCTCGGACCATATTGATATTCCGGATGCAGTCATCGATGCTGTCGTCACCGACCCCCCATATGCAGGGAACGTGATGTATTCGGAGCTATCGAATTTCTTCTATGTCTGGTTACGATTGGGCCTAAGAACCAAGTACTCGTGGTTCGACAGTGAAACAGTTCCATGGGAGGAGGAGGTAATCTCTAACAGTGTCCAGCAAAAAGGAGAGAAAGAGTTCCTTCGGGGACTCACGGGTATCTTTGCCGAAGCGAACCGAGTACTGAAACCGGACGGTATCCTTGTGTTTACATTTCATCATAGAAGCCTAAATGAGTGGGTCTCTGTGCTTCAAGCAGTGCTGTATTCTGGTTTTGCCATAAGTGCGGCCTACCCGGTTAGAAGCGAGATGGAGTCCTCAACTCACTTACGCCTAACCAACAGCATCAAGTATGATGTTGTTCTTGTATGTCGGAGGAGAGAGCTGCAAGGGCGCTCCAGATCCTGGGCCTCGGTGAGAAGGTCTATCGACAAGGCATCGAAAGAGGTGGTGGCCGTGCTCAAGACAAGAGGAGAGAAACCGACTCCGCTTGAAGTTCAAGTAATGACACTTGGAAAATGCCTGCAGTGCTACTCCATGTACTATCCCAATGTGTTTCGGAATGGAAACAGAGTTACTCCAGAGGATGCTCTTCACTCAATCAGCACTGCTGTGGAGACACGCATTCCGCACACTCGATCTCAAAGGAACCGAGAGACCTGAGGAAGCAAACCGAGTGCCAGTATGAAGCAGAAGATTGTGAAGATGACCGAGATGGCGAGAATCGCCCAGTCGCTTGGAGACCAATGTGTGATGCGCAGGTACGTTCTCTTATCACTATAGCCAAATCCTCTACCAGTCATTGAAAGGGAAAGGCTGTCAACCCTCGACAGGGCGGATACGAGCAGAGGAAAGAATGTGTACCTTACGCTTCTGAGTATCTTGTGAATGCTGCCGACCTCAAGGGAAATACCTCTGGACTGCTGAGCCATGCGAACGATATTGTTCTCGGAATCAAATAGCGGCAGGAATCTGAGCGCTAATACAAGTGAGAAAGCATACCTGTAGGGGATTCCAATCCGGACCAGAGAATAGGCAAGCAGCGTGGGGTCAGTGATCGAGACAAAGAGTATGCTGGAGAATATAATCAAGAGAAACCTGACCACTATATCTAGGCCTCGTTCGATGCCGAAATCGGTCACCGGAAAGAAGGGGCCCAAGCTGCCGATTTGAGGGAGCAGATAGAAGAGAATCGAGCCATTCTCTATTACGATAATCTGTAGCAACAACATCAGCGCCGCGAATGTTAGAATGAACTTCATCCGGCCTTTCGTCAACCGGAGGGGAACGTGTGAGAGTCTGAAACATACCAAGATAGACAGAAGTACAATTGCACTTAGTCGCCAACTCGGATAGACTATGGTAGCAACCGCTATGGATACCAGTGCGCAAAGCTTCATCGCGGGATTCAGACGGTGGAGTATCGTATTCCTATCTATGAATCCAGTCCGTGAAGTCAATTAGGACGCCACCTTGCCAAGACTGTATTCCGGCCGCCCGGTTTGTTCGAGCCTGTGAAAGACTGATTCGGGGCGGCCATCGAAAAGCAACGAGCCATTTTCTAGGAAAACTAGTCGGCTGCAATACTCTGCCGCAAAGGGGAGATCGTGAGTTGCCACGACGCAGGCCCCGCCTGTTCGGGCCCTTTCGGCTATCGTATTTGTGATGAATCTTTGGCCACGCTCATCCTGCCCAATGAAGGGCTCATCAAACAGGTACAAGTCGGGATCATGAACAACAGCTGAGCACACATTGAGCCGACGTTTCTGACCGTGACTTAACGCGAACGGGTTTCTGTCCTTGAATTCTGCAAGACCAGCCTCATCGAGACGCGCGCCGCTGTTTTCGGTCAAACGACTCTCTTTGAGTCCCAGAACGTCCAAAGTAAGAAGTTGCTCCCTTGAGACAGTCCGCTCGAATATCTGATTGTTCGGATTCTGAAATACCATTGCGACTTTCTTTGCTATGTCTTTCTTTGACAGCCTCTTGACCGAATTAGCGCCCAAGCAGATCTCGCCCTCCAAGGGATTGAGCAGTCCGTCCAACAAACAAAGAAGTGTCGTCTTCCCGGAGCCGTTGTCTCCCATCAGTGCAATGACCTCTCCACGATGAATTGCCATTGTGACTCTCCGAATCACAGGCCTGTCTGCATAGGCAAAACTGACATTCTTCATTGAAGCGAGGGCATCGGTCTCGATTGGCAGAACAGAATGATTTTGGAATGGGCCGCCCCTCCGGCCAACGTCTTGGGCCCAAGGAAACAGTCTGCCCTCAGATAATGATAGAACACGGTCTGCCGACGGCAGGAATGGCTCAAGATGATGTTCAATGCATATGACACCCAAGTTCTTTTTCTTCAGCTCACTCAATATCTGTCCGAGCTGGAGAATGCCTTTCTGATCTAGACTCGACGAGGGTTCATCTAGAATCAGATAGTCAGGTTGGCACGCAAGCATTGAAGCTATCACAACCCGCTGTTTCTCTCCACCGGACAATGCATAAGTCAAACGACCAGCAAGATGAGATGATCCGATAGATGCCAACGACGAGTCAACTAGGCGGGTCATAACTTCGGGTTTAATCAGGTAGTTCTCTGGTCCGAATGCTACCTCGTCACTTACCGTAAGGGTACAAATCTGGCTCTCGGGATCCTGCTGTACGAGAGATACTTTCCGCGCAATTTCGGTTAGTGTAAGAGAATCGGCGTCGTCACCGTCGATGGACAGTACACCGGAACATTCGCCACGGACGATTCGTGGTATGAATCCACAGAGGAACTTGGCCAGAGTCGACTTTCCCGAACCGGTTGGGCCCGTGATTAGTAGAGTCTCCCCTCGTTGAAGCGTCAGGTCTATGGAACGAAGTACAGGTTGTATTCCATCATAGGAGAAAGTGACGTGACGCGCTTCAAGCATAGTGGTTCTCGCCTAGTACACTCTGAGAGTAGTGACCTGTTTTACCCACATCGAACCGGCATAGTTTCCGGCAATAAGCCAGAGACCATCGTCAGCTCTTGTCAGCAGTAAATGGCCATCAGCGAGAACGCCATCCAGGCCGAAATCTACAACGTAGCCATCCCGTGCGCTCACGCTCAACATGGAAGCTCCTGACTGCGGACTTGCATTCGCCAGAATTACACTCAGAAGAACCCCAGTGTAATTCGCGGGAGGGAGAGAGATATACGCGCCCTTGAGTTCGGCCACAATTGTAACCTGCTCACCAGCAAATGCTGAGTATGTGAAAGTATACGGATTTGTGACGAGCCCCGTAACTTCGCAAGAGTACGGGTCTGACAAAGCCTTCATCACAAACGCAAGATAGAAGGATGAGCCGACAATTAGGAAAAGAATCAGTACTATGGCCGGGAGATTTCGAATCCTTATCCTCCGCTTAGATGAGAGAACTGGCACCGCCGCTTCAGAGACGGGAACTATGACTCTTGCGTCATATAGGAACTGCATTGTTTCCCATGCGAAATAGCCGCCAAAGATGATTCCAGAGCAGAAAGCGAGGACTGCGATTAGGAAGAGGTAGATTGCAGGTGCGCCTGAGAAGTAGAGGAATTGGAGCGCTAACACGTTGGAAGCAGAAGAGACACCGGCTGAAAGCCACCACACGAGCTTCGCCCCGGGTCCTGCGGGGGATGGTCTTCCCCCCAAGGTAGCACCCAGATCCACAATAGCGCCCTGAATGACGGATACCAACACAACGACAATTCCGTGTGTGCTGCCTGTCAGGAACTCAACGAAGCCCTTCAGAAGACCTCCTGCGGTTCCGACCCCCCTCTTCGGCACCAATAGTCTGATCAGCACAATCCAGAAGACATGGAGACCAGCCATGAACTGGCCTGCTCCAAATGGCACACCCAGGCCGGCATTTATGAGATTACCTAGATAGCCTACAAAGGTGCTTAGAGCGCCACCGAGGGAGGCCAGAACAGCGACCGTTACGATTTCACGGGTCATTTGTGCCGTTGAACGGTCAAGACTCACTCGTGATTCACCTCAATAAGTACTACGCACCTAACCCAGAGCGCGCCCGCAGACGGGTAATAGTAGAAGCCTAGCCCCGGAGCCGAAGTAGCCAAACAGTCATCGTTGCTGTAAGCGCCGTCGGGTGCGAGCATTGCGATCCTCGGACCGTCTTGCCAAGTTGGGCCCAATGTCTCGTTGAACTCATATGCGAGTATCATGTCGCCCTGCAGTGAATGCCAAGAATCATTGGGATAGACATTCCAGTAGGAGTACAGTCGTTGGTAACCATCGAACGCTGACACGGACAGTAATTCATTCGTTGTCATTCCACCAACCATGTCGACCAAGTCTGATACTCGGACTCCTCTGTATTCGCCTAGTCCGCCCCAGTTGCCATACTGATTCTGGAATGACGATGAACCCACGATAGTTGTGAGTGTTCCCAAATCCTCAAGCGAGACCGTCATACTATCTAAAACCCCTCGAATTGTAATTGTGCCAACGGCCAGAATTGGAGGACTCAACGGTATGACATTCATCAGGAGATTTGACCCTTGTAATGTGACGTTGACATAGTGGTACGTTCCTCCTTGTGAACTCGGAGATACGGTCGCGCCGGCGCCCCCTGTGATTACATAATGCACACCACCGAAGATGGTTTCATTGAATACATGAATGTGGCCGGCAAACACTATGTTTACACCCGAAGTCTTGAACAGATTCATCAACCGTTCGGCTGTAGTGGTATTACCTAACGTATGGTTTCCTCCGGGGCGTGGATCAAACGGGGGAATGTGAGTGAATACAATCTTCCATTCTGCAGAAGATCCGATGATATCGTTAGCTAGCCAACTATAGGCCGCCTCCGAAACATTGCCACTGGAAGTATCGAGAACTGTAAAGTGTGCAGCGCCAAAATCAAACGAATAACTGGAAGGACCAAAGTGTTGAAGGTATCGCAAGTCGCCCCCCTTGCGTACGTCGTGATTTCCAGTGGTAGCGAACAAAGGTATTGTCAGATTATGAAGAGCCTGCGTGAAACTAACGTACTGGTTCTCCTGACCGAAGGGCGTAAGGTCTCCGCAGTGGAACAGAAAGTCTGGTCTGTTCTCGTTCGCAGATAATACGATTTGCTGCATTCCGCCTTGATAGCCTTGTGAATCGCCGAAGACATAGAATCGAATGGAATCTGAGGACGTATGCCGTAGACTGAGCTCGGCCTTCAGTGCGGTCGTACGTACTTCGAAAGTCTTGGAGCTATACCCGACTGCAACAACGGTGACCTGTGCATCCGATTCTGCAATCATTCTCTCGGTATCTATGTTGGTCACATTGATTCTGAACAAGCCGACTCCTGACTGAGATTCCCAAAGCAGCGTGATGTCTAGACTTAGGCTCATAGCCCGAACCAATGCAGTATCACTTGACGTACCAACTAGGTATCCCCCTTGGACCGAGATTGCTGGAGATTCTCTTATGGGTTGAAAGACAAACAGACCCACTGCGAGGCCTGCGGCCACTAGTACCAACGAGAGCACAAGTACAGCTGCTCCACGATTCATTCAAGGAGTCTCCATGTGAGCCTACTGATATGTTCGAGTGAACATATCAGTACGGAGATGGTAATATGAAGATTAGGGAAAGGCAGCCAAAGACCTTGGAATGGCAATATCTCACTCGATAGGAATTCCGAAGCGAGAGACGCTCTCGGCGAGCAAAAGAAGGCTGTTGTCTTTGCGCCAGTGAGCAGTTTCTTTCAGCGCACTTGATACTGTTTGAAGGAATGTATGATCAATGTCATGGTTGCGGGTCTCGTTCCTAAGCCTCAAGTATTGCTCCAGTAGATGCCAAGCTAAGATTCTCTTCCGCTTGTCAAAAACAGGTGTTGTATCGAGCAGACTGGCGGCAATACCCCCGATATCTAACATCCAGTCTCCGGGTCGGGATTCTTCGAAGTCTATACCGAAAATCACACCATCATTGTAGATGAAGTTCTTCAGCTTAGGATCGCCTTTGGTGAGCTTGTGTAGGGTGTGATATTCGTAGTACCATGCAACAAGTGTGTCAATCAATCCGGAGTCGAAGGTCCGGTTGATTGCTTCAACTAGAAGCTCCCCAGATATGAATGACATTAATATCACGCCTTCTTTGCCAGCAAGAACCTCTGGTACATCGGGCCCACGCTCATGACATGCATTGAGCAATTGCAGCTCTATCTCAAAACGGTCAGTTACAAACAGCTTCGCAACCATGTTGGTTTGAGCAGCCTTTCTCTTGCCCTCAATCCTGAGTTGAAGAACGACGTTCTTCTTGCTCTCGAATCTTCGTACGACTGTTGCTTTGGTACTGGCACCGAACGCCTGTTTCAAGATATCCTCAAGTGTTGTAAGACGGGATGGATCAAGCTTGGTGCCATCAACCCCTGTCAAGTCACTGCCCAGACCCTTCAAGATGACCATTGTGCCAGACAATCACGCCCTCTGGTCTATTAGCGTATCGCCCAGACCAAACAGGTTTAATCGTTAAGGCAAGTGGCAGACAAGACGAGAATGACGGACAGAGTCTGTAATTCGGAAAGGAATAGGCAACGCTGTGCTTGTACGTACGCAGGCTGCCCTAGAAAGGGCTACTGTTGTGATTGCCTCCAGTATCACTGGAAGAATCACGAACTTCCCGGGTGTCTCTTCCCGCCCGAGGCCGAGAAGACCTACGATCGGTCCCTCGATAATTTCTTAGGAATCTGGGGGAAGAGATCAAGGAAATGAGAGACGACCTCTGCCTCTTCAGAGGTTCGGGAGTAAAAGTCCTTAAGGCGCCGGTTTTCATGGGCCATCAAGGGGCACGTAGTCTAGCTTGGACAAGGCACCAGCCTTCGGAGTTGGATGTCGTCGGTTCAAATCCGACCGTGCCCGCCACTTGGTCAAGCAGGCGTTCAACATCGCCTTGGGTTTTTGACAAGTCACGGTTCGGAACCGCCTCCGCCGGTGTTCAACTGACCTCTCTCTTTGACAACGTTCTTAATCACTCTCAGAGCATCTAGGGTAATCCACTTGCTCGGTCGGCCTTGCTTCTCCAAGGTAGTTTGCAGTCTGCCGGCCAAGGTAGCTTCGACAGCCCATCTGCCTTTCTCATTCTGCCTGTGAAGGATCTCTTTCAGTGCGTCATCTATTCGCTCGTCAGCAGCGTATCCCAGGCTAGTCACCACCAGAAGGGCACGCAATATGTCATAGAAGAACTGCGGAAAACTGAGGGTGAGCCAAGACGGTTTGATCACCTTGAAGCCATGATTGTCCGCCTTGAACAGCCTGTGCATTAGAAGGAATTCGACACCGGTTTCGATGGCCTTCTGCATACCCGGTGTCCTGTACTTCTTGGGATACTCAGCGAATGCATGAAGAGGAGTGATGGTGCCCATGAAACAGCCATGCTTGTCATGTATGTGGGCCCCCCAGTACGGACACAACCAGCCGCCGTCGAGGTTCTGTACCTTCACCAGCCAATTCAATGCTTTGCGCAGTCGGGCATCTCTGGAATACCCTAGCCGAATCAAAGCAAGAGAGACATTCCCCGTGAGGCAAGACATCTGGGAGTCATGGAGTTCCTTCTCGGCCCAAGGCCTGAATGAAAGAATAGTCTTTCCATATCGTGATGCCCTATGAGAGACGTAGTCGTATTCCGCACGAGCTCCTTCCGCTCCGTACTGAGCAAAACCACCTTCTTCATGCTGAAACGAAAAGATGTGATTGATAGCACTCCTGACTCGCTCATCCGATTTGTCAAGACCCAGCATGCCCAGAAGCATAACTTGCCAGTAGGATGCCTTGTACTTGGGCTGATACGGCTCTTCGGGCCTTTCCCAGTGACCGTCCGGTTTCTGCTTCAGGAATATCTTCGTGACTTGCTCGGATGCTCCAATTCTGAGTTTGGCATCAAGGACTTCTGGGTCTTTGGGGGGACATTCAAGAAGGTCTCTTAGAGCGAAGTAACGAACAGATGCGTTGTCCTGCTCGAGCAACCATCCTGTGGAATCAGCCCTGAGATATGAAATCCGGTCCGGAGTCGTGCTCAACCATCGCTCCTCAGAAGATTGTGTCATCGACAAAGCACAGAATGCACACGGCTATTCGCAGGAAATGGAATTTGTGCTTGTTGGCGCCAACGCCCCGAAGAGCTTCTTCATCTTTTGTTCGTTGGGCCTGCGCACAACTCCTCTATCGGTGATTATTGCAGAGATGAGTTCGGGTGGTGTCACGTCAAATGCGGGGTTGTATACCTTCGCAGTCGGCACAGTCACATACTGCCCGTTTATGATTCGAACCTCGTCAGGGTCGCGCTCTTCAATCTTGACGCCCTCGATTCTACTGTCCATGTCAACTGTCGAACTCGGAGCTGCCACATAGAACGGTATCTTGTGATAGTTTGCAGTGATCGCCATTGTGTACGTGCCTATCTTGTTTGTCACATGGCCGGTCTTCAATATCCTGTCTGCGCCCACAACACAGCAGTTCACCCGTCCTTGCCGAAACACTGTGCCAATCATTCCATCAGTAATCAAGGTAGTGTCTATACCGTCCTGCATGAATTCAAACACTGTTAGCCTTGCACCTTGTTGTCTTGGGCGAGTCTCAGCAGCATAGACCTTGATGTTGCCGTACTTCTCATTTGCAACTCGAATCACAGCACCCACGGTACCAAGGAGAACCGTTGCCAACGATCCTGCATTACAGATGGTTTGTATCGTCCAGCCAGACTTAATGAGCGGTAACGCATTCTCCCCTATGCTTCTGCACATTCGTATGTCCTCTTCGGCGATTTCTTTCGCTTCATCTATCAGGGCCTTGATTGTGTCGCTTACGCTGCCTTTCGCAGTGTCTGCCAACCGCAACATGCGAGTGGTTGCCCAAGTCAGGTTCACGGCAGTGGGGCGCACGTTCAATGACATAGCGGCATGCTTTAGGGACTGCACTAATTCTGGTTTTGATGCCGCGTGACTCTCCAGTGCTGCCAGTGCCATTCCCATGGCTGCGGCTGCACCAATTGCAGGTGCGCCTCTGATTTCCATCAGCTGAATCGCGTGTGCTATTCGTTCGTGCTCCCTAGTAGTCACGTGCTCCACTACAAGAGGAAGCTTTGTCTGGTCTACGTAGCGGACTGTGTTATCATCTAGCCACTCTATCGTCCGAAACATCTCTGGAGTCTCCCAAGTGCTGTTGCAGAACTCTTCTCAGGATTCTAATAACTTTCTGAGCAGCAAGCCGTACTTCGGGAGTCAGCCCTTCGCCAAAAACGATGCTTTTCGGTTGCACACCGAGAAGGACGGTCTTGCCCCCAGTCTCCTGCTCTAGGTACATCATGAGCAAAGACAATGGCATGCTGTGTGTACTTATGGTGATACCGCCTATTCGCTCCTTTGTTATCAGGTCGATGTGCGCTGCGGGCTTTCTCATGTCAGCTGCATCGACCATGATTACGCGCTCAGCACCGAAATCGGCCAAAGGGCGTGCAAAGGCCTCTGGAACGGATCCAACGTTCTCTACAATCAGGTCCGGATGCTGTAGATTCAACCCCGCAACTATAAACGGGCCTAAACCATCGTCACTTCTCAGGTCGTTCCCTATCCCTAGAACCGCCACACGTTTGGCCCCAGAGATGAACCTTCTGAGGCCTTCTTCCAGCATGCTTTTCATCACAGGCTCACTGGTCCAAATACTTGCCTAGATTCTCGCAATGTACCTCGACGAAGGGTTTTTCTCGAATCGGCTGAGGTCCTGCTCTATCAGGCGAGACTGGTTGCCCGATAAAGATGGCGAGAACCCAGAGTCAGAGGAAACAGGAAATCCTGATGACGAGAAAATTGCAGAAGAGCTGACAGAGCTTCAGGAGGAACCAGCGGAAGCCATATTCTACGATAGGTACGGCTACGTTTCTGGTGCCGAGGCTGATAGGATATCACAGGATGGTTTCTACGGAACCCGTCTAGATGACGGCAGACTGCAGCTCGACCCTGTCGAAATGCTTCATCTTCTTGAAAGGAAAAGGATCCTCACAAGGTCACTTACCGGAGAGCAGATTGAAGCAAGGCAGATAGTGGATGAACTTATGAAAGGAGATCCTGATCTCTGGACCCGCTATCTGGTATTCAGAGACCTCAGAAGCAGGGGATACGCAGTGCGTCAGGGTTTCGGTGGAGGAATCGGATTCAGGGTTTATGCAAGAGGAGACAGGCCCAGTGCGGCAACCGCCAGCCAGCTTGTGTATGTCCTCAAAGAAGGAGAACCGATATCGCTTCAAGACTTGGACATGGTCACTGAAGCAGCCTCTGCTGCACGTAAGAAGCTTGTATTTGCCCTCGTGGACCAGAACGGGGAAGTGAACTTCTATAAGGTATCACGTGCGACTTTACGAAATCGGGCCGGTGAACAGTGATGACGAACAATGTCATTGTGCTTGACACTAGCGTAGTAATAGACGGGTGGGTATCGCACCAAGTGGAATCCGGGGACTACAGAGGATTTCGAATAGTCGTCCCGAACGTTGTACTGGCAGAAATCGAGCACATGGCGAATCAGAAGAGGGACGTAGGAAAGCTAGGCCTCAATGAACTTGAACGACTCAGATCTCTCGCCGATAACGGTATCATCGTGCTGGAATTCACCGGCGAGAGACCATCTATTGCCCAAGTCCATGATGCAGACAGGGGCGAATTGGATGCTTTGGTTCGTGATACTGCATCAAAGCTTGGCGCGACGCTAGTGACATCTGACAGTGTCCAAGCGGCGGCGGGTCGTATCATGGGACTCGAGGTGACTGTAATTGCAAAGAAACGCCCCGATTCTATTGTCACCCTAGAGGAGTTCTTCGATGAACGTACCATGAGTGTCCATCTCGTGGAGAACAATCCTCCCCGGGCAAAGAGAGGAGAACCCGGAGATTGGGAATTGGTGGACCTGTCAGACCATGTTCTCGCTTTTGAGGAACTGGATCAGCTAGCCAATACAATACTCGAGAGAGCACGGCAGGACAGAGCCTCATTCATAGAAATCGAGGAATTCGGTGCGACAGTCGTTCAACTCAGAAACTACCGTATCGCCATCGCGCGTCCACCTTTTAGTGACAAGATGGAAATCTCAGCGATTCGTCCCATCACGAAGCTCGACATCGATTACTATGGCCTTAGCCCGAAACTCATGAACAGGCTAGAAAGCCGTGCCGAAGGCATTCTCATTTCGGGCTCGCCCGGATCCGGAAAGAGTACGTTTGCAGCTGCACTTGCAGAGTTCTATAGTAAGAAGGGAAATGTTGTCAAGACATTGGAGCAACCTCGAGACCTTCAAGTAACTGATGATATCGTTCAGTATGCTCCGCTTGATCGAAGCATGGAGAAGACCGCAGACATCCTACTGCTGGTACGGCCAGACTATGTTGTATACGACGAATTACGAAAGAACTCTGACTTTCAGGTGTATTCCGACCTGAGATCTGCAGGTGTCGGCATGGTAGGAGTAGTGCATGCCGGCTCTGCCATTGATGCCATACAGCGGTTGATACTCGGTGGCCGAGTTGAATTGGGCCAGCTGCCAAGCACTGTGGATACTGTCTTACATATAGAGGCAGGGCGTGTTGCGAAAGTTGCTGCCCTCTCCTTAAAGGTCAAGCTCCCAACTGGAATGAGCAGCTCACAAAGAGACTTAGCGAGACCTGTCATTGAGGTACGTGACTTTGAGCGCGGAGTGCTTGAATACGAGATATTCACTTTCGGTGGAGAGAAAGTCGTGGTTCCCGTTCACGGTGAGACCCGACCTGTTATGGGGGAACGCCGAGAGACCTTCGAACGGGGGACACCGGGAGAAAGCGTCCCAATTTCGGTAAGCTACTCGCACAAGAAAGTCACGGTGTATGCTGGCAAGAAGTACGTGAAGATGCGATTAGACATCTTTGCTAACGACCAGTACCTTCTCACAACGGTAACCGGTCGAAATGGAGAGGCATCAATACGGATTAAGACAAGACAGGGAAGCGCCCTCGTAGACGCCTTGGAAGAGAATGCGACTCTTACGGCAAAGGTAGCGCAGTCAGGAGATATTGACTAGAACTTCATTCTCTCCAGTTCTTTGGCCGAGAATAGGTTGAGGAACTTCAAAAGCTTTAACAGCCTGCCACAAACTCAGTCGCTTTGGGCCCGTGGCTTAGCCTGGACTTGCGAGAACGCGTATTCTTGTGAGAGGATTATAAAGCACCAGCCTCCTAAGTTGGTGATCGTGGGTCCGAATCCCACCGGGCCCGCCATGCCCTTGGCTATTTCTTGAGCACATAGGATTTGGTCGCAGTACCAACGTGCACTTCGTTTGCCATGCCAACGAAGAGACCGGTCTCCACAACGCCTGGAATCATCTTCAAACCGGTCGACGTACCAGCTAGATCACTAATGGGTTTGGGGAACTTGAGGTCAATTATGAAATTGCCGTTGTCCGTGATGACTGGACCCAGCTTGCCTTGGGATTCACGAATGGATGAAGCAATGCCCATCGTGTCTATTCTTCTTCTGACAAACCCGAGCGAAAAGGGCAAGACCTCAATTGGAATCGGAAACTTGATTCCGAGGTTGTCAACTAGTTTCGATTCGTCAATGATTATTGCGAGTTTTCGAGAAGCTGCAGCAACCACCTTCTCCCGAAGGAGCGCACCTCCACCGCCTTTTGTGAGGTTTAGCTGCCTGTCGACTTCGTCGGCCCCATCCACGGTGAGCAAGAGCTCGGGATTAAGATCAAGATTGGTCAGAGGTATTTTGTACTCTACTGCAAGTCGATAGGCTTGATATGAAGTCGGGACAACTGATACTTTCGTCTTGCCTTCAGAAACTTGACGGCCGAGCCCTTCTGCAAAGAGAGCTACCGTGGAGCCGCTTCCAAGCCCGATTGCACCCTCCCTTGGGAGTAGCTTCAGTACACTCCTAGCCGCATTTGCCTTTGCCTCTGACAATTCCCTTCGGACGTCTCCACAGGCTGTACAAATCGTATCGGTTCATCCGCTCAATAAGGCTTCCGAGAGAGTCTGATTCTGTATTGGGTCAAGATGCTTTATGCTCTGGTAACTCCACAACATCCCGTCGACGACTCTGCGGGATTGGTCTTCGGTCGCCAGTAGACGGCCCAGAAACCATCTTCGTCCCTAGATATGACTACGTAAAGGCGGCTTCTCAGCAATCGTGCCACTATCACCGCTTCCCGGCTAGTCGCAAATACGTTGGCCAGCCTGTAGACCTGGCCGCCTACTACGTGCCATCTCTCAGCATGCATACTAATCTGTAGCCAGCCCACCTAATAACGGGGCAAGACTGGTTTTGTTCGAATGCCTCTTCCCCGGCGTTAGAAAAGCTGCAACTACAGTACTCCGGTCTCTTGGCGCGCGAAGAGCAGAAATCGATACTCGATAGCGTCCTGTCCCTCGGAAAGCCTATCCAGAACGAAGAGTTGATGATTTACTCACCCATGAGAGCCCTAAGCCGTTCCATCTCAGCAAGCATTTCCGACTGGAGGGAACTCTTAGCAGCTCCCGCTGGTGTTGGTCGACTGCTCGCGGCAGGAGCAGGGCCAACAGCTGGAGATGGGCCGCTGGGCGGGCTGGATGATGGCATTGGCAGGCCAGAAGGCGGACCACCAATGTCCGGAACTGCAACTGGCGGACCTCCGGCACTGGGTGCAGCTTCAGAGGAGGGGCCGCCCAGTGGCGGACCACCTGACGGCGGGCCTCCTGAAGGTGGGCCTCCTGATGGTGGACCTCCCGATGGTGGACCTCCTGCAGGCGGAGCTGTCAAACCCTTCCCGGGCTTGAGGCCTGATGGTCGACCCGGAGTAGGCATACCCACGCTTGTCGGCCCTGCGGCCTCTGTCTCCGCTTCGACCGCCGTCCCGGACATAGCGGCCATCTTTCTTAGGTAATCAGAACGAGCCTTGTCTACAGCCGAGGATGTCGCCATCACTTCTCTGAGCTCTTCGTCTCTGGCAATGGCTGTTCGTACAGCGTCAAGTCGTGCTTGGTATGCCTCAGCTATCTTGCTCTTTGTTGACTCATCAATCTCGCCTTGCTGAGCGAAGTAATCGGCGGCAGAGAGTGCCTGTTGGATTGCATTCTCTTCGATTTTCAGAAACACCAGAGCTGTAGAAGGCGTCTTGATGAATTTCAGCTTCTTGGCTCCTACAATCCCTGCGGACACGTCACCTGTGGAGGCGATTATCCTAGTGACGCCCTCCGGCAGTCCTTTGCTGCCGGCTTGCATACGATGTACTAGAAACAGGATGATACCGACAAAGATTGCAGTGTAGATAATGAAGAATACTCCTGTGCCTATGCCCATGGCAGCTAGTAGATTGTCAAAGATCTCATCAATCTGCATCCGGTATCACCTTGTGGCACTCCGTTCGAGGCAGCCGTGTTCTGTGTGATATTTTAGTCTTCTCTTGAATATTGTTTCTTTGTATCACACGCGTGATGCTGCCCCTTTCTGGCGCAGCAGTGTCAATTCTCTATGTCTACGTGAGGACTCATAAAGATGTCCTCGATGTGATTGAGCAGACTGCCATTATTGACGGGTAAACGACCCCCTGTATATGCAAGGAGACCCAAGGACAACGCTCTGCTCCAGATTGGCTTAAATGCTGTAAAGAGAGGACTCGCAGAAGGCATGTCATCATGAGATTGCTGGACCCGTCAATAATGCGCTACATTCTGAGCGGGAAAGCGTGGAAAGTCGGAGCTGGTGACATAGAGAATGAGGCGGGTGAAGCAGTCGGTTCCGTGAAGCGTAAGCTTCTGCTCATGCGAACCGAGATTCAGGTCCTTGATACCGATAGTAGTGTTCTGTGTGCAGTGCACAGAAAGACCACGGGTTTGAATCCTGTTTACGATGTCACGGATGCTGCTGGAAGGCAGCTAGGCAGAGCCAAGAGAACAGCAGGCGGATTCAAAGATTTCATGAGAATGTATTCGACTGACAACGAGGAATTGCTCAGGGCAACAGGCAATGCAGTCAGATGGGAGTTCGTAATAAGCAATCCAAGAAGGGGCGGCGGAGACTGCGCGACTATCACGAAAGCGGGCTGTTGGGAACGAATGTCTCATCTAGGTCCAGGGTTCGTAGAAACATACGTGATTGACATTGAGGATCCTGAGATGGACAGACTCTTGCTTCTTGCTTATGCCATAGTGGTTAGTGATGCTAGTCTCAATGTATAGAACAGCGACGACACACTGAAGCGGAGCGAGACGGACTCTGCAAGGGAAACAGATGGACATGGATTTCATACGTTCTCACTGACGAAGCCTGTGGTTATTGCTGCAATCATGATAAACCTTTATTAGAGAACTGGGTTGGTTTTCAGCCAAGTCAGGCCTCGGTGGCTTAGGGGTTATAGCATCCGCCTTGTAAGCTTTGCAGCAGGAGCGCAGCCTGCAGGCCGGAAAAGCGGAAGGTCGCGAGTTCAAGACTCGCCCGAGGCTCCACTTTTTCTTGCGCACGAGCCAAACTCGCTAGAGGTGTCATTCCCAGAAAAAACGCGAGGCCGGAGGGAAGAATAGCGTCGACCCATCCCGTCCGCGCTGAAGTGACTATTTCATCCTTTTTGCCGCGGCCTCAAGTGCAGCAACGAGCTCAAGTTTCTTGCCTGTTAGAAAATTGATGGTTGCACCACCGCCGGTGCTTATGTGGGTGACTTTGCCTGCTACGCCCTTCATCTGAGCAACGGCGCCCACGTGCCCTCCGCCAACTATCGTGACACCTTTGCATTTGACAATTGCGTCGAGTACCTTCTCAGTTCCGACTGCGAAAGGTGCTTTCTCGAAGTAACCCATGGGCCCGTTGGCAAACACCACAGCTGACTGGGTAATGGTCTTGGCAAACTTGTCCGTTGTCAAGGGTCCAATGTCTAGGAGAGGGGCTCCTTTCGTCTGATCGAGTTTGCACTCAACACGCTTCCCGTCCTTCTCAACAGCGGCGTCAACTGGCAGACCTATGACCTTGGGATACTTGTCAAGTAGCTGTTTGGCGATAGTCAGCGACGACTCATAGCCCTTGATTGAGCTAGCGTATTCCTTTGGGATGGATCCCTGCGCAACAAGGAACAACGTCCCTACGAGACCACCCAGAAGTGCATTGTCTACTCGACCAGTAGCAAGTAGCTTTTGGAGTGTCTGAACCTTGTCCTCTACTTTCGCCCCGCCGAGCACTAGAGTCCACGGATGTTTGCCTGTTGCAGTGGCGGCGGTCAGGGTGCGTATCTCCTTCTCCACGAGTCGTCCTGCGACTGAAGGGAGAACTGTAGTGAAGCCAACTATCGATGGTTGAGCCCTGTGTGCCGCACCAAAGGCATCATTGACAAAGAGGTCGAACAGAGGGTAAAGCTCTTGCACAATGGGTTCCTTTGCCATTTCCTCAGGAGTACCTGTCTTCATCTCACCTTCGAAGTATCGTGTATTCTGCAGAACAAGCACTTCACCGACCTTCACCTGCTTGATTGCATCCTTTGCCTTCTGACCAAAGATGTCATTGACGAAGCTTGCTTTGATTCCATTCTTCTTCAGAACCTCTGTATGCTTCTCCAATGAAGTGAAGTCCTCATCACCAGGTCGACCTTGATGTGCCATGACGACGACCTTGCTCTTGGCCAGCTCTTTCAGCGTGGTAAGAGAGGCGATTATTCTCGAATCGTCGAGGATTGCTTTCGTCTTAGGGTCCAACGAGGAATTGAGGTCGGCGCGCACAAGCACCCGCTTTCCTGCATACTGTACATCATTAAGCGTCTTAAACGGCAATGACAATTCTGTTTTCCCGAGAACCGTGTCAGTTTATTGGAATATAGGCATTGCCATAAGAACGGAGAGTCTAGTTGGGCTGCGGGGTCCCCGAGTTCCCGACCCCTTGGAGCAGCAATGGGATGGTGCCGCAGGGGGGATTCGAGCCCCCGACTTCGAGATCGCTTATCTGGTTTGGGTCGAGACCTTGTGACCCCATGTGTACCCCGACGAGTTCGAGGAGATTATGAGTCTCGCGCCCTAGCCAACTAGGCCACTGCGGCATGGCTTTTCGCTTGGTTGGCTCGGCAAGCATCTGTGATTCATTATTAAATCTAGCTGGAAGGACAGGAGTCTGCGATAATATGAATGACTCTGGGTTCTTCTAAGCACGTGCACGAGTGAGTAGGTGAGGAATCGTGTCGCCGATCCTTGTCAGTAAACGACGCCTACTCCTTGAGGACTTGCTTGACCTCGGCAGAAAGTAGCTCTTTGACCGCCTTTCCGTCAAGACGCCCTCGGATTTCCTTCATTGCAATACCCATGAGACCGCTAATTGAGTCCTCACCATGTTCCCGTATGAAATCGCGACGGTCGTCCACTATGCGGTGGATGATCGATTGCGCCTCGTCGTGACTCATCGTACCAGTTCGAGTGGCTGCAAGCAGCTCCTCTACTTCACGATTGGGATTACTGGCGAGTCCCGTTAGCAGTGTAGGGATTCCTTCGGGTGTTAACTTGCCCTCTGATACCGCTTGGAAGACCGACAGCAGATGCCTTTCATCTAGGCTATCAACAGCGACTCCGTCCCTCTGAAGACGCACCATTGTGTTCTCTAACGTTGTAGCAACCAGCTTAGGAGCAACAGAAGAGACCTTGACAATCTTCTCGAAGAGGTCGAGATTCAAAGACCGGGTCACTTGTGATGCCATCTCTCTACTAAGAGAATACTCCTTCACGAATCGTTCTTCTTTGCTCTCCAAGGTCTCGGGCATGTTTCGGGCGATTGTCTTGAGATGTGCTACAGTGACCTTAACGGGCCGCACATCGGTCTCGGGATACATCCTTTGTGCGCCAGGCCGGGGCCGAGCGTACTTTGACGACGCATCCGGTAGGGGTGTTCGTGTCTCGGAAATCACTCCCTCTAATGCGGCACGAGCCCTATCCAGAACAGCGTGGAGAGCATCTTCGCAGTTCCTCTTCGAAGCAGCGACTATGACCACTGCGTCCATGTCATCGGCATTCAGAGATTCCCGCATCTTCGCAACATCGGAAGATGTGATTCCGTACTTGGGCAGCTCATCTGTGTGGAAAATACCTCCAACTCCGCCCCAGAATTTCGCGTAGTCCGACAGCTCGGTGCCAAGTCTTCGCCCTGGCTGCAATTCCTGTCCAACCAAGCCAGCAAATCCGGGAAGCTTCACTCCAAGAACCACACCGCCGGATTCGAGCGCACCTCTAATGAGCTTGGATCCGGAATTCGCAAGGAGTACGGTGATGTCCTGAGGTGTCTGTTGAAACATGTTTGGGGTGACACCTCTTTGCAGAAGCACGTCACGTATTCCCGTGAGACCTTCTTGTCTCTGGACCTCAAGCTCGACAAGCCTGCTGATCAGGTCAAGCTGCTGGAACCCCTTGATTTCGACAACTCGTCCGCCTTCAATTGATATGTTGACATCTTGCCTGATTGTGCCCAGACCGCGCTTCACCCTACCAGTGGACCGGAGGAGCAAGCCGATGGCTTGAGCAACCTCCTGAGCTTCTTTCGGTGAGCTAATGTCAGGAGCCGTCGCGATTTCAACTAGGGGAATACCAAGTCGATCAAGACGGTATATTCTGGCGTTCTTTTCATCGTCATCAGCAATCTTCCTCGCGGCATCCTCTTCAAGACCAATCATCTGGATGCCGACTGTCTTTCCTCCCACCTGAATGCTGCCACCATTCGCGACTATGGCAGTCCGCTGAAAGCCGGCCGTATTGCTACCATCTATCACAATCTTTCTCATAGCGTGGATTTCGTGGACTGGAGTCGATTTGAGAATAGCAGCGATTGTCAAACATATGTCAATAGCCTCAGGGTTGAGGTCATGAGGAGGCTCCTCGTCGGCTTCAACGAGGCAGGTAGTGTCGTCGTAATACTCGTAATAGAAGCTCTTCTGCTTCTGGAATTCAAACAATGCTGCAGGATCAACCTGGCCCATTTCACTCGTTGTCGGTCTGAGACGTCTGATGAAACGTCCATCTGGCTCATCTTCTCGAACGACCGGAGCACAGTGGCAGAACAGCTTCCGGCTACTATCGAGTTGCTGATGCAGCTCGAGGCCAATTTTCAATTCAATTGCCCTGTAATGCTCTTGAGACTCCAGCTCATTCGCCCTCCTTACGGCCAGCCCCTGCGGATAACTCGGTCCTGGTTCCAATCTCTCCAACAATGCTCTGGGTCATCGCGGTCCTAACTTCATCGGTTTCCTTCTTGTTCGCCAGAAGCCACATCAGTTTGACTAGTGCTGTTTCAGGTAGCATGTCTTCGCAGGGTATTACACCCATCTGTAGCAGTTCAACACCCGGACGATACACGTTCATGTTAACTCTCCCCCAGATGCATTGGCTCGTCATGGCCACAATGACGCCAGCATCAATTGCCCTTCTTATGGACGAATGAATTCGTTCGGGTGCATGACCAAGGCCTGTGCCCTCTATTACCAATCCTCGGTATTTGGCATCAACGATCATGTCTATCATGCCTTCACTAATGCCCGGATAGGTCTTGATGAGCACGACTTTGTCGTCAAAGTCGGGCTTCAGACGAATTTTCCTCGTGGTGTCACGACGACTGATTGGAGATGAGATCTCTGTGATTCCCGCAGAATCATACCTAAAGATAGGGGAGCAGTTCACTGATTGAAAAGCGTCTCGTCTGCTTGTATGACACTTGCGGACACGCGTTCCCCTGTGGGCAAGAATGAAGCTATCACTAGGTTCCCCGTGCATAGCTAGCATGACTTCAGCCGCATTAGCCTTACATGCAATCTCTGTTGCGCCTATGAGGTTCAATGCCGCGTCAGACGAAGGCCTGTCAGATGACCTTTGAGAACCCACCAATACTACGGGTACGGGCAATTCCTGGAGTGCGAATGCCATAGCTGCGGAGGTCACTCCAAGCGTATCTGTGCCGTGTGGTATCACTACTCCATCAGCACCTCGCCTGATTTCTAAGGCTACAGCCCCTGCGATTGTTGTCCAGTCTTTAGGATGAATGTTCTCAGAAAGGACGCTCATGATTACTTTGGCACGAACGTTGGCGTGCTCTTTCAGTTCCGGGACTGTGTCATACAAGTCCTCTGCAGTGAGTGCCGGATTAACAGCACCAGTCCGGTAGTCAACTCTACTTGCGATGGTCCCCCCGGTACTCAATATAGCCACGCTTGGAAGGCCTGGCGTCTCAACAGCGGTGGCCCTTGAACTTGGACGCTTTCCTGCCCCGGCTTTCTGAACCAAGCTAACCGTTACCTGAGCGTCAATGCGAACTCCAATGTTATACCCATTGTCCATCTTGATTACCGCATGGTCCGGGTCGGCTCCGATTTGAGCACGAGGCATGAGTATGCCGGTCACTTCCCCATCTTTCAGTGAAATCCTGATTCTGTCTCCGAGCTGAGCGTTGGCTTCTTCGAGTTTTCTAAGAACTAGACCTCTATATCCGGAATCCTGCAGGCTCAATGCTGCCTCACCTTCATTCTTGACGCTTGAGCTTCTGCGGCAGTCATAAACCTTCGCTCTTGAGTCGTCACTTCATGATTGCCTGAAATACGTCTGGAGGGAAGCTATTCACCTACAAGACACCCAGCAGAACAAGAGTGCCTATGATGATGAAGACTGTAGCAGTTGCACCTCTAATCACGCGGATTGGAATGGAACCTGCGAGCCTGTGCCCAGCAACTGCGGCTATACTATTTGCAGCAAAGAATCCAGCAATGGCTCCTATGAATATAGCAACGGGATAAGGACTCTCTGCCGCAAGTGCCAGGCAAGCAAGCTGAGTCTTGTCTCCTAACTCCGAAACAAAGACCAGCGATGCCATGCTAAGGAACGTGCCTGTGATCTTGTTCGTATCTCCAGTTCCACTGTCGATTTCGACAAGTGTATAGACACTCATGCTGAGGAAGATAATAGCAGACAGATAGATTATCAGCTGCAATGGTAAAGCGGCCGCTAGAACTGTTCCAGCGACGACTGCTAACACAGTGGCACATGTCAATGCCAGCATTGAAGCAACGAGAACCAGTAATGGTTTCCTGCACTGTGCACTAAAGCAAATGGTCGCAAGCATGGTCTTGTCACCAAGCTCGGCCAGAAAAACAACACCCATAGAAGATATCAGTGCTTCAATTAGCATGTTTGTGGATTCCACACATAGGAGAATGACGGAGTGAACTGCCGAATGGGCGGCCTTATGAATGTCGGCCTAGGTACTTCTGTTGTAGAGACCCGCTTATTCCGTTCTTCTGGATGATCTCACGATACATGTAGGCGCTTTCTCTTGGTGTGCGTTTTAGAGTTGAGTAGTCCATTCCAATCAGGCCGAAGTGACTACTCAGTCCGTCAGTCCATTCAAAGTTATCAGTTAGACTCCACACTAGGTAGCCTCGAATGTCTACTCCGTCTTGGATTGCCCGATGCACTTGTTGGAGATGGGTTAGGATATACCTGCATCGGAGCCGGTCGTCAAGAGTTCCTATACCATTCTCGGTCATGAAAAGCGGTTTTCGCCACCTATCCCAGTACGACTTGATTACCGGATAGTAACCTTGCGGGTAGACCTCCCAATCGAGTCCTTCACATCTCTCCAGACTGTCATCTTTGGGCGGCATTTCTCCGGCCATGAAATCCAGCTTGGATGAAACGCGCATGCGACTGTAGTAGTTTACGCCAATGAAGTCAGCAGAGTTCTCTAGGGGTTCGTACTGACTGCCGTCACCTGCTGGTTCGGGGATAGATGCTGTCATAACGCCTTGGAGCCACATCTGATTGTAAAGAGAGTCCACGTACTCAGCCAATTCAACATCACTACCGTTACTCCGATCATATGGTTCAATGTATGTTACGACTTGAACGGGAGCAATCTGAGGCTGGTGCAGACCTAGGTCATCATAGGTCTCACGAATACCCTTGGCAGCCAGTCCATGAGCCATTAGCAGATGCTTGGCTGCAACAAGCGCCTTACCATAGTCGTGTTCACCCGGAGGAAATTCTCCCAATAGATAGCCTCCTCCTACGACATTCATGGGCTCATTTATGATGTTCCATATTACATCGTATTCTGATAGCGCCTTGGCAATTTTGCGACAATATGGAGCGAACATGTCAGGGCTTTTCGGATTGAGCCAAGCGCCAGCATCACGAAACCAGATGGGATTAGTGAAATGGTGAAGGGTTACCATTGGTTGGATGCCACGTTGTACAAGTGTCTTTGTCACTGCACGATAGTGGTCGACCTCGCGTTCATCCCACTTCCCTCGGTCCGGTTCTATCCTGCTCCATTCAACGGAAAAGCGGTGGACTTGATGGCCTAGCTCTTTTGCTAAATCGAAATCCTCTTCGTAACGATGATAATGGTCGCAAGCCACACTTGAATTGGTGCCATCCTTGATCTTGCCCGGTATTCTTTCCCATTCTGTCCAATCGTTGTGATTGCCGCCTTCGGTCTGATGAGCTGAAGCCGCAGAACCCCAGAGAAACCCCTTTGGAAACTTGAGAGTCTTGTATCCCATCGATGTCACGACAGGTACTCGCGACACAACGTAATGATAACTCTATCCGGCCAGGATCAGCCAGAATGATAATGGTGCGGGAGGTGGGGTTCGAACCCACGAACTCCTACGAGGGCGGATGTCCTATCGGATGACCCCGTGATTTCGTGATCTTAAGTCCGCCGCCTTTGACCAGACTTGGCAACTCCCGCACTGTAGATTGGTGGCCATTCAATGACTGAAAGAAACCCTGTTATAATCTTAGGGTAAAGAAGAGAGATATTGTGTGTTCATGGTGGGGCGGACGAGACTTGAACTCGTGACCCTCGAGGCGATGACTTACTATTAACGAGTCACCGCTTACTCGGTGTAAGCGAGTCATCATGGCCGGGCTAGACTACCGCCCCGTAAGGCAGTCCTCGCGGGATTGTGATTAAAAACGTTGTGAGAAGACAATCTCTGAGAATCGTCGCTCTCATTGCTACTTGATAGCATTCACAGGCGTACTCCTGCAACGTGAAACTCTTGACGAGAGTCATCGAGAGTTATGGCGCTTACATCAGTGTACCCTAACGCAGAAACCCGGTCCGTCAGAACAGTAGCTATGGAAGGCGTCAGTCTTGACTTGAAAGCCGCGATTAGACGGCCCCCGTGCTTTAATAGCTCCGAATACTTCGCAATCAAAGCTGCCGTTCCCTCAGGGTCAGTTGTGACGTCGACCAAGAGCAAATCCAGCTCGCTCTCATTGAACAGCGTCAGAGGTTCGATCTTGAAAGCATCTCCGATAACTATGGAAACGTTCGGGTGGGTACTGGCGAGCTGCAGAAGACCGTCTTTGAATCGCTCAGATATCTCAATTCCCTTTGCTATAGCGCCTTTCTCCAGTATGTACTCGAGGAAACCCCCTGCCGAGCTCCCGAGGTCGAGTACCATGTCACCACTCTTGACCACATTGCCTCCTAGGAGACTATCTAGATGACTCAGCTTGTCATATCCCATCAGAAGGTCTGAGGCGCCGGAAATGATAATCGACTCCGTGCCGTTCAGTTGAGTAGAAGGCTTTGCCAACCTTCCATTGACTGTAATGAGCCCATCGCGAATAGCTCTCTTCGCGGTCTGCCTAGACCGAAATCGCCCCGTCTCAACGAGCCACACATCAAGTCTCGGCATGAACTTTCCCCCGAACCTCTCGCGGAATGAACAGGTGCATGGGAACCCCTCTCAAGTAGGGGCCAATGGCTGCAACTATACCCGATGCGCGCGTTGATCGTTTGCAGACAAGGCAGTATTCAAACCGGCCAAGTTGTTCAACTGCGAAAATGTCTTGTGTGTGTTTGGATCTCGACAGGCCTTGATCAATCATGTCTCTGCTAGAACCCAATACAATGAGACGCTCGTGGTCATCGGATAGCCATTTATCAATGCGTTGCAGAAATGGTTCACAGAATTCCGCCTCGATCGTAAGTGCGGTGATGTCGAATCTTACTACTTGTACGGTGACGGGCAAGTTGTCCACGAGAAGATATGCGTCTGCAATTGCCCTAGCAGGTTTCTTCTGCACCTTGAACTGTGAGCGAATACGAAAGAGCGGAACAAGGCTATCCACTTTCTGAGGTCGACGTATGCCCAAGTCCACATATATGCCGTAGCCAACTTTGCCTACATCAACGAGCCAGCCTCGATAAGGAGTCCCAATGGCCAAGTCCTGTAGCTTCGGAACAGTGCCGTATTCCTTCACCAAGACGTTGGCAAGAAACTCTTCGTCCTCCCCAGCGAATTCCACGGAGACTAGGCCGGTCTCGTCTCTATCTAGTCGTTTGATGTTGATACTCAGATTCATCGCCAAGGCGGAGATTTCCGCAGATAGCAAATCCACTAGTCTCTCTTTGTACGGGCCGTACACTCTGACAGGCAGGGTCACTTGTGTCAATGAGTTGCCTCCGCGCGTGTGCGTTTGTAATAGAGATAGACAGGTGGTTACGAGAAGCTCCTTAGCAAATAGGCTTGTTAATGATTTAGATTCTATGTTGAAGTACTGGCTTCGAGATCGGCCTTCAGCTCCTCCACGCGCTTCCGTAGGAAGCTAATTGCTCTTGCATTATCCACATACTCAAGCTGTTGATTGCACGCTGGACATCGAAAAGAGAGATTCATGGCCTCCTCGAATGGGACCGGAGAAGAATCACGATTCACGCATGCGTAGAGATCGTTGTTTGCCTCGTGTTCCAGTCTCTGCTCAAGGAGACTTAGAACGAGCCTCTTCTTGTGGTTAACTAATGCCTGCGCCTTCTTTGGATCTATACGCCAATAGTATAGGAACCAGCCTGTATTTGTGTCACGAATCCTTCGATACGAAGCTAGGTGATTGTCATGAAGTTTGTAGAGAATCCTGCGCACGACGTTGAGTTTCAAGTCCGTCTTAGTGGCTATTTCTTCATCTGTAGTCTCGTCTGCGTTCACAAGAACCGTGGCTACGTCTACCCCCTCCTTACCTGCAATCTCTTCAACCACAAGGCGAAACAGGTCATGATTGATTGATTGTGTCATCGAAGCCGTCACCATACGCAGGAATCAGCGGGTTGAATGAAGTACTCGAAGTACTCAAACTACTCACGAATAGCCTTGTACAATACTACTATGGTACATATACTATATATTAGCTTCGTGTTGAAGTTGCTGCTGCCTGCGTGCCGGTTCTTGTGCCAAACTCAGATGAATATCATTGTCGATGCTGAGTGAAACCAGCCGTTGCATCATTCAAGGGCTTTCATGTCTTCTGTGATTTCTTACGTTTGACCTTCACGACGTCGCCTAGCGTTGCGCCATCCTGAGCCCTATCCTGATCATGCAGTATTGGCGCAGTACCAATGGGTTCTAAGAGAGAAATGCCAAGCTCGCGTTCCAAGCCCCTGACGACCTTCTCAACAGGCTTCAGACGACCAGCTTCTATGGCTTGGAGTGTTGATATGCGTTCTCCAACTTTCTGCGCAAGCTGCTCTTGTGATATCTTTGCCTTTTGTCTCGCCGTACGTATTACGACTGCATAGTCTTCTACAAGTATCATTTCATCTAAAGTTGCTGCGCGCTTCGGTGGCGGCTTGGGCTTTGAGGGCACGAACACGGGTGGTTTGCGTGCGGCACTAGTCTTTGCGGGAGTTGTAGGTGCCTTTCGTTCTTCAGTGGGCAGCCAAGAGGGTCGAACAGTCGTGTTGCTGGATCTTCCGCTCTTTGCTAGACTCTCAGTCCTGTCTCCGAAGCGTTCTGCACATTGAGGGCAAAGAACCATTGAGACCCCTTCAATCATAACACTCCGGCCGGGTCCCTTCATGTCTCGACCACACAGTTCGCAGCTTGGCAGAGCAATCCCTCATTTTGGACAAGACGGTCTTCTGACTTGATAAAGATTGCCGACGATGAAAACAGTTGACGCCAATCATTCTCAATGCTGAATTGGTATGTGCTCACAGTTCCGAGCTTGGCTTCTTGAATTGTGATTCTGTCATCCCGACATCAATAGGGGTCGGTATGATTTGATTACTTGGTCGACTCATAGCAGAACGAAGGTCGATTTGGAGAGGAATCTGCTCCAAATGCTTAAAACCAGAGCAATCTACGTGTGTCCGAGGTGTCTTTGATTGCCAGGGAGCACGGAGGCAAAGAAGGAAGAAACCATTGATGACAGCACATACGCACAGACATACACGAGACATCTAGAACGTCGGCTTCGGGCGTTGGATACTGAGAAGCAAATACTTCAGGCGGAGCGTAGCAGACTGGAAAAAGAGACTCAGACGCTCAGGACAGAACTTGAGAAGCTCAGACAGTCGCCGCTAATAACTGCTACCGTGCTTGAAATGCTAGAAGATGGTAGAGCGGTCGTAAGGAGCTCTACGGGACCAAACTTCGTCGTACATGTCGCCTCCTCTGTTCCGAAAGAAAAGCTGCAGCCGGGCATGCGCGTTGCTCTCAACCAACGTTCCTTCGCTGTCACTCAGGACTTGCCCGCACCAAAGGATCCTATGATAAGGGCCATGGAAATCGAAGAGAAACCCTCGGTTTCGTATGCGGAGATAGGCGGTCTAAAGGAGCAGATGCGTGAAATCAGAGAGACTGTGGAACTTCCTCTGCTCAAACCCGAATTGTTCAAACAAGTGGGTATCGAACCACCAAAGGGCGTGTTGCTGACCGGTGCACCAGGCACTGGAAAGACACTTTGTGCCAGAGCGGTGGCTCATGAGACCAAGGCGACGTTCATCCGAGTTATTGGATCAGAGCTTGTCCAGAAGTTCATCGGAGAGGGCGCAAGACTTGTTAGGGAAATATTCTTGCATGCTAAGGAGAAGGCACCTGCAATCATATTCGTGGATGAGCTTGATGCTGTCGGCTCTCAAAGGCTCGATATTGCCACATCGGGTGACAGAGAGGTTCAAAGAACACTCATGCAGCTTCTGAGTGAGCTTGATGGGTTTGAGAACCGGGGTCAGGTCGCAGTGCTTGGAGCTACAAATCGTCCCGACATTCTGGATCCTGCGCTGTTGAGACCGGGTCGGTTTGACAGAATCATCGATTTCCCCCTTCCTGACGATGCTGGAAGACT
>PRDJ01000062.1 GCA_003345555.1 Candidatus Thorarchaeota archaeon | reverse complement strand
AGCGTGTTCTCTGTGGAGTCATCGAAGTACTTGCCTTCCCTGTAGGCAAAAGCTATTAGCCGAAGTGCTCTCTGTGCCATTTTCTCTGCATTATCGATCTGCGCCTGTCTCAAATCATCAGTTAGCGTCTCAATACCCTGCGACCCATATATCTGCGAGCACCGTTCTAGCACGACCTCGGGTGCTCCTTTCGAGTAGAGCCGCTTGCAGTCATCATTTCCATAGTGCATAGTCGTCATGCGCTTTCTCTCGGAGCTAAAGGGAACCTCGCCAATCCTAGGACAACGGCTACGCACTTCAGAGACGTGGGCGCCTGCCTTCTCTGCTAGTACCACAAGAGCGCCCTCAGTGGGGTCGCCTCTGATTCTCCATTTCCCGTTTTCGAGAGTAAGCTCTGCATCGTTGCAGAGTATGCATGCGTTGATTAGGAGCTTGAATCCTTCTTCCGAGAGAGCGGACGGGGCGCCTTCCATCACAATGAGCTTCCCGGTAGGTTCGTAGCCTCCGCCCTCGACGGCGATTGTAGAACCATGCATACGAATTTCTCTGACCGTCATTTCTCCCCTTGTGATAGTGCCGGTTTTGTCGGAACAGATCACGGTGGTTGATCCGAGGGTTTCAACAGCTGACATTTTGCGGACAAGCGCGTTGCTCTTAGCCATTCTATGCATCCCAATTGCTAGGCTCCCTGTCACAACAGCAGGCAGTGATTCAGGAACCGCTGCCACGGCGAGCGAGACTCCAAAGAGAATCATCCCTATGAAGAAATCAGGCCGCACATATCCGTGCACAAGAACGTCTCTGACAACGCCCACCGCTATCACGGCAACACATACACTCAGAGAAATAGCCCCAAGCCATTTGCCTATTTCGTTGGTGCGCTTCTCAAGGGGGGTCCGCTCCTTTTCTACGGTTGTTACTTCATGAGCGATCTTCCCGAACTCCGTCGCCATTCCAGTGGCAGTAACCACCGCAACGCCCCTGCCTGTTGCGATGTCAGTTCCTGAAAGCACCACGTTCTTCCGATCAGGTAGCGGAGTGTCTCGAGGTAGTGTCCGGGTGCTCTTCTGAACAGGTACTGATTCCCCTGTTATCGCTGCTTCTATTACCCTCAGGTTGAAGCATTCAATCACCCTACCGTCTGCAGGAACCTTGTCTCCTTCCTTCAGCTGGAGTATGTCGCCCGGAACCACATCCCGGGTTGCAATATCGACGGTCATGTTGTTTCTGATGACCGTGGTTGTGGGCGCCAGCATCTTCTGAAGGGCTTCAAGTGCTCGCTCGGCTCGATACTCCTGAACGAAACCCAAGGCCGCAGAGGCAATCACAATCAAGAGAATGAGAATCGCGTCAACTATCTCTCCCACGGCGAAAGAGATTGCCACGGCAATAAGCAGAATGACTATGAGGATGTCGGTGAACTGTCCCAAGAGCATCCTGATAGGAGACTCCTTTTCTGCCCTTACCAACTCGTTAGGGCCATACTCAACAAGCCTCTCCTCTGCATCTCCGCGATCTAAACCTGCTCGACTAGTGTTGAGCGCATCCATCACTGCTTGTTCATCAAACGAGTGCCAATCTTGTTCCATTATCGGCACGAACCTCCGCAGATTGGATGACTCACATTGGCCGCGGATAACACCATCCGGGGCGCACTTGGGTCGAATGCCCCTAGTTGGCTGTATTAAACATATTGACAGCGGAAAGAGCAGAGGAGTACCTAGAGCCCCTTCGAAACCATTAAGACTCAATGCTGAACTGCTTGTTGCGTTAGACATCATGGTGATACTGATGTCAGATAAGTCAAAGTACAGCTTCAAGTGCCAAGAGCAGGATTGTCCACAGAGAGTGTGCTGTACTCGTCCTCACGTGAATGTGACGATTGGTGACATATCTAGATGGACTGAGCAAGACTATCTATCGCACATTATTCCGGGACTCATCCTCATGGCACCAGAGTCTGAAGAAGATTCGATTGGCATTGAGTCTCAACGTCACCCGCTCAAGAAGGATTCCGAAAAGACAGCATGCATATTCTATCACGAAGATTCAAACGCATGCTCGATCCGATATTCCCGGCCTCTCTCATGTAGGACTTTCCCGCTTGAGTATGATGGAGCCAAGTTCCACGTGGTCGAAAAGGAGTGTTCGGGGATTGGAAAGGGTGAAGTTCAGAAGGACTCGCTGCGTGAGGCAAGAGAGACCGCAGAACAGGAATTCAGGGAACGATCCGAAACAGAGAAGGCACTTCCCGGCCTTTATGCTGTCTTGATGAATCACATGCTGCGCCAGTCAGCAGAGGCGATGAAGGATCTGTCTGAGGAAGACAGGAAGACGCTTGATGAGATAATGTCCAAGAGATCCCCAAAGGAATCACAATAGCCGGGTGTTCACTACACTTTCATCTGATAGAGGTCCTTCGGAGACAAGGTAAGAGCCTCGCATCCGCCTTCATCTACAAGTATCAAATCCTCTATTCTGATTCCGAATTTCCCTTCGAGGTAGATGCCTGGTTCTACACTGTGAGTCATGCCAGCTCTGAGCTGCATCGAGTTGCCTTTGACCAAGTACGGAGGCTCGTGGACCTCCAGCCCAACGCCGTGACCAAGTCTGTGTGTGAAGTGGGCTCCATACCCGGCTTTTTCTATTACCTGTCTAGCGAAGCTATCTGCTACCTCACAAGTCAGGCCCGCCTTCATCCGGTCGATTGCGGCTTGCTGCGCCTTGAGAACTATCGAGTAAACTGATTCTTGCTCTGATGAAGGCTTTCCAGCTACCGCTACTCGTGTTATATCGGTGTTGTAGCCCTCAACCTCGCAGCCGCAGTCGAACAAAGCAATGTCGCCCCTGCGAAGTTGTCTTGTTCCGGAATCTGCGTGTGGAAGCGCCGTGTTTTCACCGAACTGGACAGTCGTGAAAGTAGGCACGCCGCTGTTCCGGATGCATTCATTGGCTACGACTTGCCGCATCTCGAGTTCTGTCATCCCAAGTCTGGCCTGGGTCATGGCCTTACTGACAGATTGTCCAATTATCTTGCTCGCCTTCTTCATCAACTCTACCTCCTCCGTGCTCTTCACAATCCTCATTGATTCAAGGTGGGCAGTCATTGACAGAGTCTTCTTGAGACCGCCAAGTGCTTTCTCAAGAGCCCAGAGGACGCCTATTGGCATATAATCCTCAAGTAGGATGGTGCATTCTTTCGGCCTTGAACGAACAGCTTTGGCAACCACGGAATATGGATCCTCATCTTCGCTCCAAGGCAGGAAGTCCTTTATCCGTCCGCTCCTAGAGAGATTAGAGACATCAAACTGAGGGGCAACGATGCTTGGTTCGCCGTCTCTCGTGACAATGAGTGCAACAAGACGTTCGCGCATCTCGTAATGTATGCCGGTCAGATAGCGGAAATTGGGCGATGGCGTAAGAAGTGCAAAATCAGCGTTCATTGAGCGTGTGAATTCTCGAAGTTTCTGCATTCTGAGCGCATAGGTTCTGTCTGTCAGCATATGATGGTCAAGCTCCGAGCATGCTCTTGTCGGCCGGCAGATAACCTGTCCGGTCGCACGGTGTCAGCTGTGAAAAGGGTAATCAGGATTACTCTTAAATGCCGTGTCCAGCGCGCCCGAGCTACGAGGCGCAAATCCCAATGAGTGAATCCCAGACTCCACCCGCTGCTGAGAAGCTTCCTAGCAGCGTATATCTAGTTGGTTCACTCACCCAGTTCGCTCAGGGTCTCTACACGCCTTTTCTCAGTGCATACGTGTATGATATGGGCGCCAACCTCGCTGAGATGGGCGTCTTCAGAAGCGTTGGCAATATCAGCCCGACAGTACTTCAACCAGCATGGGGCGCGATGTCCGACAGGGTAGGACATACAAAAGCTTTCGTAGCGTTTGGCACTCTGACAGGTTTGTTTGTGGTCTATCTCTTTCTGTGGGCCGCTACGCCGCTGGACATGATTGTACTTTACACGATCCAGTCAATACTGC
This sequence comes from Candidatus Thorarchaeota archaeon, assembly GCA_003345555.1. Taxonomy (GTDB): domain Archaea; phylum Asgardarchaeota; class Thorarchaeia; order Thorarchaeales; family Thorarchaeaceae; genus OWC5. The sequence goes on along the minus strand of PRDJ01000062.1, from coordinate 6,995 downwards.
TCAGTGTTCAGATACCCACTTGGTTGTCGCTTGTTGGAGCGCTGATCCATCCATCTAGGAGAGGAACTGAACTCGGACGCCTTGGAATGGCCACGAACGTGGCCTTGCTTCTGGCTACTCTCGTATCGGGCTTGATTATGGTATCGCCCAGCCTAATCCCTTACCTGAGAAGCCTTTGGGGCGGCTTGGGATCGGTAATGTTCCCCACAGTGGAAGCGTGGAGAGAAGCCTACTATCTTCCCTTCTACTTGACCGTGATGACAGGGATAGCCGCGGCCGTTCTTTCATTGATGATACGAGAAAAGCCCCGAAACAACAATGGGAAGCGTGTGTTTCCGCCTGTCCTCAAACTTCTCACACGACCCGGCGACTTTCGGAAATTCTGCTTCACAGCCACATTCTTCTCGTTCTCCATGTCGATGGCTTGGCCATTCTTCATAATCGTCCAAGTTGAATGGTTGAACAATACATTGCTAGAGATTGCCGTTGCATCAGCGATATCGACAGCGATGACCGTGGCTTTTACTGTTCCTCTGGGCAAATTGAGTGACCGAGTAGGGAGGGTTCCTTTGATCTTCATAGGACGATTTCTGCTCTTCTTCGTGCCCCTACTGTATCTCGTGGCTGTTGATACTTCCATGATATACTTGTCAAACGCGATTGCCGGGGCAGCTACTGCTGCCTCAGTGAATGGAAATACCGCCTACATCTACGATGTGGCCCCGGAGACAGAGAGAGGCTCTCATGTGGCAGTATACAATACGTTTACCGGCGTAGTGTTCCTGTTCGGCTCGTTGATATCCGGTCTAGTGGGCCAGGCCCTGGTTCCATATTTCGGGAATCACGACGCCGTATTCATAATGCTCGCGGTGAGTACTGTCCTTCGTTTCATCGCCTCATTCGTATACCTGAATCTACGCGAGCCTCGGGCCTACCCGTCGGATATCTGGACTGAGTGTCGGGCCTTAGTCCATCGGCGGCGTCATGACTCAGATGCCGTTTGAGATAGACAACCTTAAGGACGTGTTCTTACCTCTTTGAACGTGTTTTCTGAGAGGACCCCCGCAATTGAGGAAAGACCCCAGCTTTGAAGAAGGGTGGATAGTGGACATAGCCTTCGAGTTCGGACGAGCCGAAGGAACCAAGGAAAAGGCCAAGGTGACGAAGGGTCGTGTCCTGAGAGTCGTTGCTAGGTTGTTGATAACAATCTCTGTAATCCTTCTTGCTGCTTGGTTTGTATCCAACATGACCGCGGGCTCAGTTGATTTTTGGAGAGCCGTAATCGTGTTGCTCGTCTTGGCGGCGGCTGAATGGTACCTCAGGGCATCGCAGACCAGAGGACGAGACTAGACAATCGTGTAGATGCATGCAACTAGTCTGCTGGAGGGCGGCGCGTTTTTGTGATTATGTTGGCAACGTAACACACACAGAGAAATGTAGGTTGGAGATGGGGTAATTTGAGTGGAGGCTTCAACAAGGATTTGCTTTTCGTTAGATCACCCCACTTTTCCTCGACACCCCCTTTCCTATTACTCCCTTGAGGACCTCCACTCCTCTAGTTGAACAGGGATTGCCAGGTACAAACACCTTGACACCGTGTGTGTCCGGGAGCATATTGCGGCTCAAGGTGTTGTCTGGCTGTCGAGTCTAGAATTCGGCGCTGTGTATCATGTAGTAGCTCTTTGGATAGTCACAGGCAGGGCACTTCTCCGGTGGAGTTAACCCTTCATGGATGTAGCCACAGTTCTGGCAACGCCACTTGACCTTGGTTTCTCGCTTGAACACGCGACCCTTGGCCACATTGTCAGCCAGTATTGTGTAACGTTGCTCATGCCATGCCTCTGCCCTACCAATTGCTCTCCAGACAGCGGCTATCCTAGAGAAGCCTTCTTTGTCTGCGATATCAGCAAAGCCCGGATACATTGAGGTAGTCTCGTAGTGCTCTCCTGCTGCCGCCGCTCGCAGATTCTCCTCGGTCTTGCCTAGGGGTCTGGCGGGGAACTCGGCTTCCACCTTTACTGCGTTAGATGCGTTATTCTCTTGGAGAATCTTGAAGTACCTCTCGGCGTGCTCTCGTTCTTGGTTTGCAGTCTCTTCGAACACGGCCGATATCTGGATGTAGCCCTCTTCCTTCGCTTTGTCGGCATAGTAAGTGTAGCGATTGCGAGCCTGAGACTCACCGGCAAAGGAAGCAACAAGGTTTCTCTCAGTCTTCGAACCTTTGAATTCCATAACGTTTCTCTCCTTCTGCTCAAGGCCAACGCTCGCCGAATAGGGCAAGGCTGAGAACCTTTGAGACAGAATGCTCCAGCTTCCGGCCGTCTCTGCTATTAAGTATGAGCATCGGGTACGTTCTGTTTGCTCATCATGGCGCAAGTAGGTCGTGACTATCTGATAAGATCCGCGATGACCTGCGCGAGTCTCCTGCAGTTTCCGACTTCTTGCGGAGTTGGTTGGCCATGCACGCTGATAACAGGGTCGAGAATACTGAATCCCAATCCCTCCAGTTGTTCCTGGAGTTTCTTGATGCCGCCGCCCCCCCAACCATAAGTGCCAAAAAGGCCGATGGGACGTTTGGCAAATCGCTTGGTCTCCATCTCGTCAATCACTGTCTGGATTCTAGGGAAGGGAAAAGCGTCGTAGGTCGGTGAGCCAAACACGATGACTCCAGCCCTCATTGTGTCGGTTATGATTCTGCTCATCTCTGAGTAGGATACATTGTGAGTCTTGACTTCTACACCCAACTCTGCGAGCTGTTTCTTCAGCATCATGGCAATCCTGTATGTGAAGCCGTACATGCTTCCATAGATTATGATGCAGTTCTTCTCGAGATCTGGACTGCTCCATTCTAGGTAGTGGTCAACAATCCACATCGGATTCCTGCGATAGATGGGTCCGTGACTCGGTGCAACCAACTTGAGCTCCAAGTTCAGTCCTTTGATCTTCGCAATGCCCTGCCGTATAAATTTCAGATAGCTCGTGATAATCGCTGACAGGTATCGTCTGCTTTCTGATTCAACCATCCTCATGTCGATCTCATCGTCGAAGTGGCTTCCATTGAGCGCCCCAAACGAACCGAAGGCATCACAAGAGAACAAGACACATTCCTGCGTATCGTAAGTCATCATTGTCTCAGGCCAATGCAGAAACTGTGCGTGAATGAACCTGAGCGTCCTACTACCAAGCGAGAGCTCTTCCAGATCCTCCACTATCTTCTCACGCAAAGGCACATTGTAGAACGACTTCTGCATGTCGGAAGCCTTGTACGTGTAAACCATCACGGCTTTCTTTGCGACCTTGGCCAAGTCCGGCAGTGCACCCGTATGGTCCGGTTCCATGTGATTGATTATCACGTAGTCAATCTTTGACGGATCGACAATCTCGCGAATATTGGCCAGCCACTCTGCAGACCAAGGTTCCTTTACACATTCTATCAATGCGACTTTCTCGTCAACTATCAGGTAGCTATTGTAGGAGACGCCATGCGGTAGAGCCCAGAGGTTCTCGAACAATTCGGTGTGATGGTCGTCTACTCCAACATAGTAAACACCCTTGGCGATTTCTCGATGCATAGTGTTCACCCAGGAAATGAATGCACTGTCGAAGACCGACTAAAAAGCCATTCCATATAGTGACGCAACAAGGAAAAGGTCTTGAGGCATAAACTAGAGAGAATACAAAGTAGCCCTCCTCAGATGTCGTGACCAAGACGGTATTGCCTCAGCTGAACAAGACATATGTGCGTGCATTGCCACCGTGTATTGACCAGCGGTTGAGAGGTTCCCGGAAATGCAGAATGAGCGACAGTCGCAGCTTGTGGTTTTCGTTTCCGCTTTCATTCTGTTGTTTGCGATTCAGGGTCTATTCGTTAGGCCGGGGTCTGCTTCGACGGGGCTCCAAGATTTCTGGCTGGAGGCTTGGTCATCGAATCAGTATACATTCGATTGTAATGCTCACGATATCCTCTACGGCGAGCTTGTAGTCAAACAAGATGGTGACCTTTTCCCGGGCGACCAAACGAAGTATGATATCTGGTTGATTCAAGGTGTAAACGTTCTAGTCTGTAATCAGACGAACTACAGTCTTTGGCTGAGCGGAAAAGAACCGGCAGCCATTGTGCGCGGGGATCATGTGTCCAGTTTCTCTTGGAGAACAGAAGTACCCGGGGCCGGCCTGTGGTACATTATATGCTATAGTGATTCTATCTTTCGCAAGCATCTTGAGGTATCAGTCAATCAGGTTGCTTCGTTGACTCCGGTTGGCCTAGTTCTGATGACTTCGGCCGCCGTGCTTTTCGCCTTGGTCATCACATCGGTTGTGAGATTCATAAGACTTCGGTCTCGGCATGGAACAGATCGGTCTGAACGTGCAGGAAAAAGAAGGCCGGAGACTGTGAAGCCTCCGGCTGTATCGCAGCGGTCGATGCTAACTTTGAGGCGTTGGAACAGGGCGCTTGCTTGACAAATCGTCAATGAACTCGACTAGAGACCTCCCTAGGAGACCACCGAAGCCTCCGAGGAGTGCCCCAATGAGGACGCTCACGACTATCACAAGCCAGCCCATGCCGGATAGGCCCAATAATCCTATGAATATGTTCGCGATGGCCATGGCTTCCGCTGTCAGTGATAGGTAGAAGAGGAGCAATCCCCATCCGAGCCCGACTCCAAGGAATCCAGCTAGAAACGCGCGAGAAGTCTTCCTCGTGAACAGACCCCCGAACACCCCTGCGATTATCATGGTTATCCATGCTCCGCTCAGCTCAAGCGCGATTGCCAGAACTACAACAATGATGAGCGCCGGAATGAATCCGATGTCAGGAATTATGTCATCGATTTTTCTCATTATCGCGCCTCCTAGCCAACGAAGGTGATGGTTCTTTCGACCATTGTCCCAGATGTATCAGCTGCTTGAAACGCAGCTGCGGTAGAGTAGAAATACATCTGATGATATCCGTATTGCTGTGTAGTCTCGTTGAAAGCATACCAGAGCTTGAACAGATCATCCCAGTGGGGGCTGAACATGTTCCCGCTCTGTCCGCCTGGATAGACTCCGTATGACTTCTGGATGTTGCCAAGGTCTGCTACCATCCGCCAAGACGGTCCGTGAGTGACCCTCCATCCACCAGCGGCATTCAACGTGTTCTGCCCGCGTTGGGGTCCCCCGCCTATGTAGGTGAAGTCCGCTAGGTGATCCACATAGACTCTGTGGTGCACACCGTAAATCCAGTTCGATGGATCCGTACCGTATTCCTGAACCATCTCGTTGATTGCTCGAACAAGAGCACTTGCAAGGATTTGATCGCGGTTCTCTACTTGTCCGGTTGTGGTGTGGTCGTCAAGGTAGTAGCTGTAGTTTTCCTTGATTATCATCTCCAGTATCGGCGTACGAGACAGGAGAAGTGATGAGTCTATGGATCGTAGCTCGTCGAGAACTACATAATGGATTGCGTCTTCGAGATACATCCATAGTGTTGGAGTGTACACGTCAGTATCCATCACGTAGTCCCAAGTTCGAAGCGGATTCATGATTCCGTTTATGGTGCCGTTGCCGTCTCCCGCCGAGTCCCAAGCGGCTACGACGTATGGAACAATCTCCTGGGCACTCACTTCCAGCGAGTCTGCTTGGAACATCTTCATGTCATCTACTGTAACACTGGCCGTGTGGTTGAGCAGGTAGTCAATGCGGCGACCACGATAGCCATCGTCGAATGGCCCCAACAATTGGAATCCGTACTTCGCGGTGTCTATCGATCTCTGGTTGGCAGACTGTAGGTATCCCTGGACAGGGTCTACGGAACGAGGTATGTATGCATACGGAATGTAGCTTGTCATCCCAATCGAATCATTGTAGGCCGCCACTGGGTACTCGCCAGTGTATCCTGACCTGATTGGATATAGTCCGGCACAGGTTATGGCGATGTGCCCTGCATCGTCAGCGTATATGATGTTCTGGGGAGGACTGTCCCACCAGTAGAGTGCATCGTAATACTCCGTCAAGTTGACTGCACGATTGAGCTTTCCAGCCGATAGGATTTCGTGCGTTATTCCATATCCCGTCCAATTCATGGCGATGTTTGGCTGACTTTCGCTGTCCAGTCCGTAAGTACCTACCGCAGAATCGATGAGAGGACCGTGGACTGACTCCTTGACCTGAAACGGAATGTCAGTGCCTTCCTTGGTATGGATGTTCTCGTCGTATACAGCCAATGATCTGTAAGCACCATTATACGTGTACTCAGATGCATTAGATGGGTTGAGTTCTTCTACGAAGATATCCAAGACATCGGCACCGACATTGGTGAAGCCCCACGCAATGTGGTCATTGTGTCCAAGGAGCACTGCAGGAAGACCAGGCAAGGTGACACCCGTGACGTCAAGCTGACCCGGTACGACAATCTGTGCTTCATACCACAGAGAAGGAGCTTGAAGCCCCAGGTGAGGGTCATTTGCCAGTATCGGCATTCCAGTTGCAGACTTCGAGCTGGCAACCGCCCAGTTGTTGCTGCCAAGAATCTCATCCTGACCGAGAGGCTGGAATACATCTGCGAGCAATGACATCAGGGCCTGCAGTTTCGCTTGTGGTATCATAGCCTCTTCAGCAGATATCTGCACAGCTGATTCTCCAGGATATGATGAGACTACTACTCCTCCAGGGGCATTAGGATATTCTACAAGGCTGAGATTCGTCTGTTCGGGAACTATCGGCACTTCGTAGGGCATGACATCAGGAAAGAGCTCGTTATACATCGTATCGTTGTCAATCGTGCTTCTAATCCATTGTCTGTACAAGTCATAGATGCCGCCCGAAAGACCCCATGTCATCATCTTGGCCCAGATGAAAACATCTAGGCGGGTCCAAGGTTGTGGCTTGAATCCCAGAACCTTGAACTCAAAGGGTGTCGTTATGCTCGTCATTGAGTTGATGAAGGCATTCACTCCGGCAACCTCAGCATCGATGCCTGCGAGAGTATATGCGACATCTGGGTCTGCGCTATT
>PRDJ01000061.1 GCA_003345555.1 Candidatus Thorarchaeota archaeon | reverse complement strand
ATTTGTGATTATGCCATAGAGTTCGACAAGCGGATTGTGGAGATGGCCTCCTTCCACGAGCCAGTAGCCGGTTGATGCATAGCCCGTAACCTCAGGCCAACCGTTGGGAGTGTAGCTACCGGTCCACGTCCCGTTTTGGATGAACGCTAGTCCGTCACTCTTAGTATAGCCGAGGTAGAACAACGTGCCGTCATTGAAGAATATCTCGATGAAGAAGTCAATCGGCCAACTGTTGGGCCAACTCTCAGGATGTGAGGATGCATCATCCATCTTTCCGATACTATCGTTGACCAGCAGACCGCTGAACAAGTCCCATGTGTTTTGGTCCAAGGATCCTATGCCTGGGATATCCTCTTCAAAAGGAGAAAAGAGGACACGTATCTCATTTGCGGGATCTCCCCGTTTCAGGTACACTCCATCAACGAATGCAGAGGCATTGCTCTGCTGGTAGTAGAGGCTCAAGTTACTGTTCACGAATGTTGAGTTGCACATCCAGTAGAACATCACATCATTCCGTTTACTCTGAAGGTACTCCATGGCCATAGGACCGAACCCGCTGCCCGGATGAGTTGTTGTTGTGGTCGTTGTGGTAGTCGTCGTATGGATGCCGGGCAGCCAGATCGAAGTGGCAATCAACCCGCCAGCTACTAGGAGCGCAACTACTACTGCGGCCGATACCGTGGACTTCATGGTCGTTCCGTATTCTTTCATTTCAATTCCCCCGAAGGTCGATACTCACTCCTCACGAAAGGATATTATACTACGGTTTAAACGGCGCGTTCAAAAGGTTGAACAGCGGAAACTCCACCACGGATGCCGGCAGGTATAGAAGCCGAATTGATGCGGGGAACCAAGACATGTCAACGCGAAGAGAATCAATCGAGAAGCTTCTGGAGAACACAGAAGTCCCGCTTACAGCCAAAGACATATGCGAACGGCTGGGAATCAGTAGCACATCTACGGTGTACGATGACATTGAACACGTCAGTCAGACAATCAGAATCAAGGGAAAGGAGATACTGATTCGTCCTGCGAGATGCGGCGAATGCGGTTACGTGTTCTGGGATCGCCACGTGGCTAGGACGCCAGCCAAGTGCCCCAAATGCCATTCTGAACATATAATAGAGCCCGGCTACATCATTCAACCGGGCGAATAGCTGACGTTTTGTGGCCCGCCGCTGCAGTCGGTGCAGGGTTCACGTGTTTGTAACTTGCAGCGGATGAGGTGTCGGTTCGAATCAATCTGGATCGAGACGATGAACGCGCAGGATACCACTTCCTTCGTGTTTGACATCGACAACTTTCGTCACGAGATAGTCGCTTAATCCATATTCGGACTTCTCGACATAGCCGTTGACTACCACCTTCATGCCAACCCGTGGCAGGAATCTACACTTCGTCATCACAGCAGAAGAGAGATGGACGTCATAGGTCTTTTCTGTAACCTCATCTTGAACCACTATGTTCGTGAAGCCGTACCATCGCTGAGCGCTCACGCTGACGGTGGTGCTTCGACCGACTTCACGAATTATCCCTTTGACGACGGTCAGGTTACGATTCCTCCTGAGCATCAGAACTATCATTCTGGTCCTGCCCAGACTTTCGTGCACGATAACATCGCACTCACCCGGCTCGAGTATCGGGTGGTGAGAATGCATGTTGTAATGAATCCAAGTCTAGGTCTGTTTCGTGATTATGCGCGAGAGGATTTATATCACTTTACTACAGTACAGGAACTTGGTATCTTGTCTTCGAAGTGAAGACCTGGAGGGCATGAAATGCCAGACAGCGAGCATAAGGCCAGACGACGTTCAGTGGCGATAATCATCGGCTGTGTCATAATCGTGGCCGTGATTCTCGGCAGTTTTCAGACGGGTATCCCTTCTGGCGGTCCGAGTTTGGTGTTCATCGACTCGGTGAGCATGGATGGTGGTTCTGGTGGTGACGATTGGGCTCTCGGAATGGCATATGACGAGAATCAAAGCGTTCTATACGCAACCGGTTTCATTACCGTGCCGGGTCACGGCAAGGATGGCATCATTTGGAAACTCAATTCAACTTACGGCCAGATTGAGCAAGTCGGAAACACAACCTTTGGCGGTCCCTTGGGCGACGATGCGGGCTACGGGCTGGCTCTGGACGGCCATGGGCATCTTTTCGCCGCGGGCTACGTAACTGAGGCTGGAGAAGACCACAACATCTGGATAGCAAGGTACAGTCTCAATCTGACCATTGAAGAAAGCATCACTCTTGATGGACCAAGCAACGGGACGGACGAAGCATATGGCCTACTCTTGGATGATTCAGGTACTGTTTACATAACGGGTACCGTCACATTACCTGGCCACGGCTACGATATTTACATTGGCAAGTACGATTCCGATCTCAATCTTGTACGAAACATCACGATTGATGGCCCTGCGAGCATGACCGATAAGGGCCGATTCATGCTCCTTGATGATGTGGGCAACTTATTCGTAAGCGGCTCGATGAGTCAAGCTGGAACAGGCTATGACATATGGATTGGCAAGTTTGATGCGGACTTGCAGCTCTTGGGCCAGGTAATCATTGCGGGGCCCACAAGCGGCGAGGACAAGGGCTATGGCATCTGCCGAGACGATTATTTCGGGTATCTCTATGCCACAGGTACGATAACTGAAGCTGGTCAAAGCTATAATGCATGGCTGGCCAAGTTCGACAGTAACCTGAACCTATTGAACGATATTACAGTAAATGGTCCCGGGAATGGAGATGACACAGCATATTCAATTGCGCAGCATGGAAGTTATCTTGTCCAGGTGGGAACCTACACCGAGGTTTCAGGCGGAGCAAACATGATGATAGCGCTCTATGACATGAACCTCCGTTTCTATACGAGAATCACGATAAACGGGTCTGCCGATGGTTTCGACACAGCGTTTGGTGTCATCGCCGTTCCCATTGGCGGCGTGTTTGTCTCAGGATTTATCACGGAGACCTCGGAGGGTCAGAATGCATGGATTGGTCGAGTTCTGATAGGAATTCCCGTTTAGTTTCGAGTTGCAGTGTATAGAGGGTATTATCCTACTTGATTGGCTTGCCAGTCTGCCAGGGAGGTACAAGCCAACCGTATCTTCCTCCGCCCCCAGCAGCATAGGTCGCAGTCCCATTCCGGAGCGCCTCAACCATGGCTCCCACTCTCCCGTCAATCTTTGACACTCTGTCAATTGGTGCATCGATGAGTATTGTCGTCTCCCTGCCTATGCTGCTTCGCATTCTGTCGTAGAGACTCCTTACACTCTTCGTTGATTTCGCCATGCCATTCATCGACGCAGAAATCACATCAAGCAGCGGCGGAACGTGCAGGTACGGTGGACGATCAAATAGAGACTCGCTTCTTGGTGTGCCAATCATCATAGCACGGTCGCGAACGCCGAGTCGCAAGTTCTTTCCATCGATAGGACACTTCGCGCGGCGTTTGTGCACATCACGGAGAAGCGCAGCCTTCTCGTCGTCGTTCTTGCACTCGATGTAGATATTGAGTGTGTCAAACCAAGGATGTCCTTCTCCCTCAAGTATCTGCACTGTTCGTCGACAAGAGCTGCAGAACGAGAGATAGTACTTTCCTAGGCGCGGATCTAGGCCCACGTTCAGAATAGGTTTTCTGCCTTGTTGTCTAAGGATGGCTTTTCTGAGCTCATCGAATGTGGCTGATTCCATGGAGAATCTTACGAACTCTCTGCCGAGCTTGTCTGGAGAAGGCGAATGAGCATCGCTTGAGGTGATGAAGGTGATTCCACGCAGTTCGGGTATGTAGTCTGCAATTTCAGTATCCGCAGAAAGACCCAGTTCTATAAAATGGATATTCGCCGCTTCCTTTCCATAGCAAGCGAGCAACGACTCATACCGGCCCTCCCGAAATACCGACTTGAAGGGCGTGAATGCGTGCGCTGGACCGACAAACCCTCCTGTTTCTCTCACAAGAGCCGCAAGATCCGAAGGTCCGATATTCGCTCTGGGACGACCGCCCCACTCGCTGTCGATATTTGGCGAGAATGGTCGCAGGGAGCTTCGGAGCATTTCTACTGATTCGAAATCGGGCAGTATCACGAGGTGATGAATCGATTCGCCGTCCTCGATTTCTACCGTGGGTATGAATGAGATGCCTTCTTGTTTCAATTCCTCTCCGGATGGTACGAGGTTCCGTCTGAGATGGTCAAGCCAATCTGGCTGAGTCGCGTCACCAGTGCCGAGAATGTCGAGTCCCTTCTCGGCGGCGCCATTCACGAGATTGGGGATTGTCATTGTATGACTAACACCGATTGAGTGGTGCGAGTGAATGTGAAGGTCAGTGTCAAACTCAGGCATCTGGTGCCTCCGCCTTACACCCTGACGACGACCTTGGCCACACCGGGCTTGTCAGCATACTCGAAAGCCTCAATCCCATGTTCGAGTGAGAACTGCTTCGAAACGAGGCGCTTGACTTCAATGCGTCCCTTATCCAGCATATCAATCGCTGTATCATAGTGGCCGACGGTGCTGCCTTGAAGCGTTATCTGACGCTCAACAATCGAATTGTAATCAATGTCGGTGGTCCTTTGGTAGTGGCTCTTCAGGGCGATGACTCCGCCGGACCTCACAATCTCGAGAGCCGTTTTCAAACCTTCAGGATTGCCGGTCGCCTCAACGACAATTCTGGGACCCACACCTGACGTTGAGTCGAGGATCTGTTTCTTCCATTGATCTCCTACGGTGCTCACAGTGTGAGTAAGGCCGAGCTGCTTGGCTAGACCGAGTCGCCACTGATTACGCCCTAACACATAGACTTCTGCGCCGAAGCTATCATACACCTGGGCAATTAGAAGGCCGAGCTTGCCGCTGCCTACCACGGCGACAACTTCTTGGGGCTTTGATGGGCTCTGAAGATACGTCTGTACTGCGGATGCCAGCGGCTCAACAAAGGTCCCTGACACTGCGTCCAACGATGGCGGAAGGACGTGCACAATGTCTGCCGGGACACTGATATACTCAGCAAATCCTCCATCAGTTGTGACTCCAATCATCCGTTTGTCTGAACACAATGCCTTCGTGTCATTCCTGCAATACCAACATCGACCGCAATTGGCGTTTGCTTCGGTTATGACAAGCGACCCCGGTGTGAACTCATCAACTGAGCTCTCTTCGACGACGCCGGCTATCTCGTGACCAAGAATCAGAGGAAGTCCAACATTAATGGTTCCTTTCCAGATTGATATGTCTGTCTCGCATATGCCGACAGCACGAACTTCTATCCTCACATCCCCTGGCATGACAGAAGGCTTCGGCGTATCCCCCAAGCGAAGCCCATCCTGTGTAAGAACCAAGGATCTCATATGTTTCAGGCGACTTTTCTGGTGAGGCTTAAGTCCATCATAAACCCATCGATGATTCTCGTTTCCTATGACTTCGGAGGGACAAGTGACAGAAGATCAGCAGGCCCAGTTCAGAACGGCCGACCAAGGTCTGTTCACGCAAGAGATGCACTCGAAGAGTCGCAATGTCTTGAACAGGCACAGGTTCAATAACTGCCAAACGCAAGTTGCAGCGAAATCGAGATTGAAGGAAGCGACCCCGATGGCCAAGCCCTCGACTCTCTACACGAGAAGACTCAGCAGGACTGAGAGTGGCCTATGGCTGAATCTCGATGAGTCTCGGTCCAGTCTGGTCCAAAAAGACGCACTTCGGGGATATATGGATGCGTTCGTTAGCCTTTCGGGTGCCCTACTCTATCTATCTTCGGTGGAGAGCAACCCAATAGGGGGCACCGCGGCTTATCGCGACAGTGTTGCATGCACTCTGTGCTTGGTTTCCGTGAGAATGAAGCCCAGTTTCAGGAAAGAACTGCTCTCTCTCATGATCAAATCATCGCTGCCCTTCTTTCGAAGCGCAAGCATTGTCCAAGTGGAGGCTCTCGTCAATCATTCCAGAAATCGTAATGGCATTCCTTTTCCTCTCGCATACGATCTTCCAGCATGGGTCATGCCAATCTTGGAAACAAATGGGTTTCAGAAAGCAGAACAGTTGTGTCACTACTCTGCGGAGAATATCTCGGGCAGAAAAGCTGCTATTCATGGACGTCAGTGGGATTCTCATCCTGACCTTGCCCGGGCTGATGCGCTTTTCCGAAAAGCTGGAATGGAATCCGGGCTCAGCTGTTCACAAGCACATCTTGCCGTGTCAGTTGCCGCTGGCCTCAGGTCTCTCAAGACATTGTCAGTGAAAGGACGGGCGTTGGCTTTGACGGGTTTCATGCCATATGGCAAACGTGCTCTCGTGACTGTCTGCCTGCACGATAGCGAGAAACTTGATGTCACTCAATTCGCTGCCGGTCTACTGAACCTGTGTGTTGAATCTAGGGTCAAGTCACTTGATTTGCTGCTTGTTGGCCAGGGACAGAGAGAGCTTGTCGGATCGCTAGCCGAGATATGCAGTTCTCCGTTCAAAAGAGAACTGTTGCAGATGATGCGAAAAGTTCTTTGAGATGGCGAGACGAGTCTTCACTGTCACGTGGAAAGGCTTTTGTGAGTCATATACCCGGTCGGTCGAGGTCATGCAATGTCCGCTTTGAGACTTGACAAGAGAGGTTCGGGATTACTGCTCGAATACCGCAAAGTGAGACTTGCGTTTGACACCGGGGTTCCCGAAGTCACAACTCTTCTATCGCACGCACACACCGACCATACAACAAACCTGTTTTCGGCTAGAGATTTTGTTGCGACTGCTGAGACACAGGATGCGCTTCTTGCACGGAACGAGGCCTCATTGCTACAGGCGACAACAATAGAGTGGGGAAGAGATCTGGATCTCGACGGCGTTCGAGTCACGGCACTGAATGCAGGTCACGTAATTGGTTCAGCCATGTTTCTTCTCGAGTTCGATGATGGGTTGAGAGTCCTTTACACCGGTGACTATAACGTTGTTGACAGTGTCGTTCATCATGCAGCCGAGCCAGCTGCTGCGGACGTTCTGGTAACCGAAGCAACCTATGGATCCCCCGAATGGGTCTTTCCTGAAAGGGCCAAAGTGCATTCAATGATCCTCGAAGCTGCCCGAAGAGAGCTGGACAGGGGTATGATTCCCCTCTTCAAGGCTTACTCGTTAGGCAAGGCACAGGAGGCTATTGCTGTCCTTGAGGAGGGTGGTTTTGAGGTTCTAACTGGCAACCGGGTCATCGACGAGGTCAGCAAAGTCTACGCCAGCCACGGTACTCGATTGACCTACACGCCAATTGAGCGCGCCAGGCAAGCCGGCGTGTTAGAGCGGGACTATGCCATTGTCAGTTCTTCGGTGAGCAATACGTTTGCCAGTCTGGCAAGAATACTTGGGGAACAGACGGCCAACGAGATCAGAAACATGACTTCATCATTCAATCTCTCAGGCTGGGCGCTCAGAGAACTCAATAACTCGGGATTCCCGCTCAGTGCTCACTCGGACTTCCCGGGACTCATGGATTTCGTACAAGCCGTGAACCCACGCATTGTCTATTGTTTCGCTGGAAACGCCAGAAGATTCTGCGGCGAACTCGCACATGCTGGCGTCAGCGCAGTGCCGCTTGAGTAGGTGAGTCCCGTGACAAGTCCTTCTGACATGGTGCAGCCCATTCATGCGGAATCCTTCTTCTCGGTCTCAAGGTCAGGGGAAATACACGAACGTCTGTGCTACGAATATGTCGACCCCGATCATTACTATCAGAAGGTATTGCAGGACGAACAGAGCTTCAGGAGGGAAATCGAAACCCTGTCAAACAACCTGCAATACTATCTTGACAAGGAGCGAGTGGAAATCAACAGTCGGGGAGTGCGGTCTCATGTCCATTACACTGATATCTTCTTGAAGGGCGAGAGTGACGTTGTTGCGGTCGTATACCTCATCGACTTCTCAGGTCAGTTCGCGCCAAAAGCGAACAGAATAGAGACCTGGCTTGAGGAAGAAACAGCTCCATATGACTTTGAGATAATCTGGAGATTTCCCTTAGGGACTCACGACATAGCCATTGAGAGTCTGCTCGACCATGAAATCTATGACAGCGTTGTCGTATTGTGGGCTCTAGAAGGTGATAACGTGGGCGGGTACGAGAGAATGGACTTCAATCTGCCATCCGTCAAGTATGACAACAAAGAAGAAAGCGAGGAATGATCTGATATAGTACACCGGGTCATAACCCATGCTCTGGTGGGAGAGGACGCACTGCGCTAGACATTGACAATCCAACCGCGACAGCAATGCAGGCTGCCACGCAATTCCCATTGTTAGCTCTAGTGATTATCGCGTTGGGGATTGTACTCGTTGTTGCGGGCCTGATTGTGATGGCGACCGAGCGGACTGAATATTCGGAAATGAGACCTCAAAGCAAGGGAATTGTCTTGATTGGGCCATTGCCCATCGTGTGGGGTTTCGGTGGAAAAGCCCAGAGAATCGCGCTAATCATAGCGTTCCTAGTTTTCGTGATTTGTCTAATGCTGGTGCTGATGTAGCAGTCCATCCGCATTCGGGGCATTGGCGTCCTTTGGCGATCATCCGAACTATCTTCCCGTTAAGCAGGTCCTCAGGGCAAATGCCCAAGGGGTTCTTGCATGTAGGGCACTCAACCTTGCGGCCAAGGTCTCTGATGCATGTGATGGTGCCACAGGAAGAGCATCTGACTGCGTGGTCTTGGCAAAACTCGTTTCTGCAATGGTCACAGCGCATCTTAGACTTGCCGCGGCAGATTGCACAAGGTTTTGGCATGATGTTACGCCCCAGTTCGTGTTTTCACGTGCAACAGATAAGTCTGTTCCTTGACGGGCCCACCAAAGAAACCTCGCATTGAAGAATCAGTCTTTGTTTGAGGCTTTTTGCAGCAAGTTCTCAGTAATATCCGTGCATTACCAATACTCTTAGACAATTGATGACCAGTTCAACTGGCGACTATAGAGATGCTATTCAAGTGCAGTGCGTGCGGCAGAGTCTCAGCTGACATCGACAAGGTTCTCGATGGCGCATGTGAATGCGGGAGCAGACGTTTCCAGCTGAAGCCTGATGAGGCGTTGCTACCTCTGGCAAGATTATCTGAGGCGGAGGTGATACGCAGAGACCTTCATGTGTGGCTTGACCTCAATCTGGATTCCATGGCGGCTGATGACCTATCAAGACTTCGAGTCGTACTTGAGGTTGAGAAGCCTATAGAGGTTCCAAGAGGGTAGGCCGTTCACTCTTTGACTTCGACTGGTTCGAGTGGACGTTCGATCCTTGCTATCTGACTGTCAATCTGTACGCCTAAGTCCGTCTTGCCTGCAATGGCCGCGATTCGCTGAACTGCTTTGAGGTTATGAATCAGAGAGTCCAGCCACGTGAACAAGTCTCCTGGATATGCCCAGAGTTCAAAATCGTCGTGCAAGCGCTTGGCAATGCCAGATGGATTTAAGCCCTCCTTCCTTCGTTCTACAATCCACCTGCCAAGCCTTATCATGCCGTGGTCACATTCCGGAAAATCGCGGCAGCCGCAGTTGAATATCTCTGCTATCCACCGACTGAACACTTCGTAGACCCATCCCGGGAATTTGGCGTGACTTTCCCGCTGGTGGCCGAAGTCGGCGAGGTCGGACATGACTCCTGAGAACAGACGAGTTGGCATATGAGTCTTAAATGCAGCATCTACCTCGGCCTGCAGCTTCGCGCTCAAGTACACATTATCAAATGGCTCGAGCCTGATGGCTGTATCCAAGACATCCATGGTTTCAATGTGTTTCAGAACATCCAACCCTTCGCTCGGAGTCAGAAAAGAGACGGATGTGGCTTTGCCCAGTTCTGTGGGGTAGACCCCGTTGTCTTGAACTCTTATCATGTGGTGCCGGACTAGATACTTCAGCGCCTCCGAAGCGGGAACAGTGGTCGAGAGCATGTCGTTGTAGGCACGCGCAACGTCCTTGAAGTCAATCAGCCCTGTCGAGCATATTGTGGCGAGTATCTGTTCGGCGCAGGCTTCGATATCCGATGTCGGTTCAACATTCTCCACTACACCGTTGAGAAGATCGACCGCCACTTCATCTTCTGTTCTCTCTTGCCCACTGTGATATTTCCGCTCAGGCTGAACTAGGAGGTAGACGAGCCCATTGTCGTGTTTGCCGAGGCGACCTGCCCGACCGAGCATCTGTTCGAACTCAGCGTTTGTCAACCAGTCTGAGCCCATCGCGAGAGACTCGAATATGACTTGAGATGCTGGCAAGTCCACTCCGGCTCCTAGAGCTGCGGTGGTGACAACGCATGCATAGCGCTGTTTAGAGTATGCTGATTCAACGTGACGCCTGCGGCTGTAAGTAAGACCTCCATGATAGACGGTGGATGAAGTCCCGTTCTCACGCAGCCAATCGCTCAAGGCATGTGCCCGGCGTCGTGAATAGGTGAACACGATGGACTGCCCCTTGAACCCCGCACTACTCGTATTGTGAAATTCCTGAAGGACAAGTCTGCGGATTACTTCTCGTTTGTCTTCTTCACTATGAGCGAAGACCAGATGACGTTCCAATGGTACAGGTCTGCCAGTGTGATTAACTAAGGTCAGCTTGAGTTCCTTCGCCAGATTCTCTGGAGTTCCGACAGTGGCAGATAAACAGAGGATTTGAGCGCGGGGAGCATGGTATCTCAGCCTTGCCACCAATCCGTCAAGCTCAGGTCCTCTCTCGGGGTCTGCTAGGTTCTGAATCTCGTCTACTACTATCGTACCGACCTTGTCTAGCTGCGCAGACTCCCCTGAGCGAAATAGCGTATCCAATGCTTCGTATGTGGCACATATGATGTCTGCCTTGGATATGTCCGTGTCTACGATTGGCCTGCCTTCGTTTCCCACATCGAGGCGAGACATGCCCACTCTTATCCCCGTGCGCAATCCGAGCGCCCGGTATCGTTTTCTGAACTGCTCATACTTCTCGTTAGTGAGAGCAACGAGAGGAGCAATATAGATCAGCCTCTCACCCGCCACTGCTTTCGGTATGCCTGCAAGTTCCGCGATTAGCGTCTTTCCTGATGAAGTGGATGATACTACCAAGAGACTAGCATTGCGTAGCAAGCCAGATTCGACGGCCAATTGCTGGACAGGAAGCAGATTCTGGATGCCTTCGGCTTGAAGCAGCCGAGCAAGCTCCTCTGGAATTGGTAGAGCGGATATATGTTGCACCGGGCCGCTTTCGCCGACAGAGATAGTGTCAAACAGTGTCAACTCTCTTTCCCGCGTCGGGTCGAAACCCGGTGTCAGCATCTCCAGAAGCCTCGGCACGGACTTGACTCGCGAGACTTGCCGCTCAAGCTGGACGACCATGGCCCGGGACAATGTGATGCCCATATTCTTGAGTTCAGTCTTGAGGTCGCTTTGCGCGCAGCTGATACATGAGACTTGGCTTTCAGACACCTTCACTGCGTTTCTCCGAGAGAGAACAGTGAGGCGATCATCACGCAAGCAGGTTGGACAGACGGGGACAATCCTTGGTCGGGCTGTCTGAATGCGAGCAAGAAAGGTCCGTAGGTCTTCTATGAACGACGGGACTTCTTTGCCAGGGATGAGAATATTGTTTGCTTTCCTGAGTATCTCATGGAACTCCCTCTCTTGAAAGTACACGGGCTTGTTGTATCTGATGAAATATGCACGCTTGATTTCAAGCAGGCCTGCGGCTCTGTACCCGTATTCGACCATTCCCGTGAGAGATGCTCGCTGTCTATCTGACAAGACCTCGGAGAAGACCCCTACTAGTGTAGCCATCTCCTGCCTTGCGCGTCTGAGCAGGAGTACGTATGGCTCAGAAAGTCGCTTCTTTATCTCTGCGTCTACGACCTCCACTGCAGTGGCCTCACAGAACAAGGTTCCTAGGCATGGAGCCTTTTCAGTTTTCAAACTTCGTATATGAACAGGCTCTCGTTTTCCCGCAAGCCACCAAGAGTCTGCTCATATTCTTCATGAATGGCCTCGATTCCGGAATTCCCATCGATGCCTGCCTTCTCTACGATTGTCCAGTCAGACATAGTCTCTATGTCCACCGAACTGCTGAATTTGTTGAAAGGCATGGCCATAACCTTGATGCGCGCGGGTTCGTCGTATTTCCGTTTCTTGTACCAATCTACAAGAGGCCGGTACATCGGGCTGTTGGTGCCTGCAAGAATGAATCTGGCCCTCTGCGTGCCAGACACGTGAGCTACATGAATCTTCTTCAGCAAATCCATTGCGTATGCTGTTGTTGGGACATTAGCGTCCGTTCTCATCTTCATGAGTGGTTCAGCCGCCAATACATTACCTCGTTCAATGACGAGCTGACGGATTGTGGTCATGATTTCTTCCGTCTTGCGGCTTGCCAACGGATCAATCACTTCGGGAGAGATAATATCAACAAGTGGTACAGGCTCGTCAGCCCGCATATGGGTCGGATCAAACATCAATGCCAGCAACGGTTCCAGTATTTCGACCCTTCGGTTTCCGATAGTCGCTACTCCCTTGAAGACTCCCGGTCCAATTAGAACGGAAATGACCGTCTCTCCTCGGATTATCGACCAGAGCTGTCGGGAGAGGATCAAGGCTTTCCCTTTCAAATCGGTCCCACGCAAGACCCCGACATCGTAGTCGTATGCTTCGATGCCGAGCAGCCAGAAGATTGGTCCGTGTTCCATTGATTGTCACCCGACAATGACGTAGGAATTGATGAAGTCAGACACGATTCTTGTCGCAATCTCATCCCTTTGTTCAGCTGGCGCGTCAGCAAGCTCTGCCTTTGCCTTCTCGATGATTTCACTGGCTGGTGCATTCTGCAAATGCAGACGTTCACGGATTTCGAGTACACACCTCTCTACACAATCTGAGATGGAATTCCCTTGATATTTCAGAACACGAATTACGCGAGATATGTGTTCATTGAGATATGCCGTCTGGTCAGCACCTGAGCGCCGTCGCGCAAGGCGGACATCTCTCTCTAGGAAATCGAATGGGGAAGCCATGTCCGGCTCGGTCTTGTCTCCTCGGGTTGAACTGACCCCCACCTCTACATAGCGGGATTTGTCTCCTCTGCCCGTTGGCCTTGGAGCAATATGAACTATAAAATGGGCTACGACATTCGGACTCATTCTGCTCATATCTGCGCCTAGTCCATCCACAAGGCTGTCAATCCGGGCCATTGTGGCGTCCACCGTTGCCGATTCAGAAGCTGACGTAAGGGCCGTCCTCAGTTGTCTGAACATGGCTTGGTTCCTTCTTCGAAGCTGAAGTAGTTTCCCCTTCAGAGTACTGGGCTTCCACTTGGTTACAGCAGGTCCGAAGGCCATCAACAGATCCTCGCTGTTGGATTTGGGATGCTCCGCGAGCCAAGCCCGTATTGCTGGCATGATGAAGCCCTCGGCCAGTTTAGTTCTTGCATTGAGAATAATGAGTGCCTTCTCGACAGTGATATTCTCAGATTCTGCAGCGGACTCAAGGTTCGAAAGCTCTCTGGTCTTCAATTCCAGTTCTCTAGCGAAACTGCCATAGATGTACTCAATCCATCTGCCTTCGACCAACGAGAAATCCAAGATGTTGCTTGATATGTTGGGAACATCCTCTCCGACAGTTGCTCTTCGCTGCAGTTCGCCTGATATTATGCCTACTGCCTCTTTGGCGCTCAGGATACCATCTAGGTTGACCAGGGAAGCGACCTGTGCGACTTCCAATGGGCACGAAAGCTGAGTTGAGGTTTCCTTTGCTTCCGCCATTGGCAGTCTTCGGACCCTCTCTCTCAGATTGGCGTACTTGTCAGCAAACTCCCGAACAAGCCTCTGTCCGCTGGCTGCTGCAAGGGTCTCGATTTCATGGTCGCTCAAGAGGAGGCGTCTCCTTCATTCCGAATCTGACTGGTTAGCACTGACAAGTTCTACGTTTCTTGTCAGGGGCGCTGTAGATATGCATTATGTAGACATATGTTCGCCCAATTATCGGCGCCGCTTATTATTACACTAGAAGCAGGAAATGAATACCAAAACCCATGAGGAGTGAACCTAGAACCAAAGCGAACAGCACCTTATACTTCGAGAAGTGACGGGCATGTTCGACGTGTACGACCATCCACGAGAACGAAACCAGCGAAAGGACAATGAAGGTCAATGCCACCCATATCAGGTACCCTTCAAAAAGCTGCATCATGGTATGCGACCTCGGATATCACTCGTCTCCGCGAGCCTCACTTGACCCTGATTTAAACCTCTCTATAGTCAAAGCCCTATGCTGTGAAGGGGTACTCTTTGTTCGTAGTCTTTCCGTCAATTGTAATCTTTCGGACAAGCTTACCTGTCTTTCTGGCAAGCCTTCTTTTCTCGGAGAACGGTAGCTTATCGTCCTCTGGAACAACAATCCTGTCAATCACGATCTGATGATCAATCTCAATGTTCTTCGACTTGGGAGTTACCTCGGATATCAGATCTGGTATAGCCTCACTCAACACAAATTCGAGGATTTCGGGTGTGTTCGAATAAGCACCCTTGCAGAATGTGGGGTCCTTTTGCTTGGATTCCGGCTCTTCTTCCTCTTCGCCCTTTTCATCTGCCCCGCTGTCTTCTGCCTTTCCTGATGCACCCTTTGCGAAGGTCACCTTAGGAAATGACGATTTGGTGGTTATGGTCCAGGGCTTTGTCCCTTCACGTGGGCTCATAGACAGCAGAAGGAACGTGGTCGGGTCATCCGCTTCCAGCAACGCCCGGAGGTCTTCGATGGGCGCTGCTTCGCTTAGTTTGGCTTTGAAAACAGTCGCGCCTTCTCCCTTCGACTTGGTCCACGAAAGCGGGAGAGTGAGGCCTGCGAATGCCGACTTACGATCGGTATAGGTCACAATTGTACCGGAGACTTTGTGCATGCCTCTTGGTGCAAACTTGAGGTAACCCTCTACAAACATCCTCTCATGATCAAAGTCCGCCTTGAATGCAATTCGTCCTTGGCTGAGCCCTATGACTGTCCTGGGACCCGGATATGTCCCAATGCCATACTTCACGAGCTTGGCATGAACGTACTCGTCGGGTTTTCCCTTCACAATCTTGGCCAACCAATTCATCCATGGAACCCCGTCTGCACGCTCGGTCTGGGCAGAATTTAAGTCTGGTGCCCGCAGCCAGACTGTTTAACTTATAACTAGGAACATAATGAGCGGAAAAATGGGAAAGCCGAATGGGACTCAGAGCGTCGGGGCACTTTTGGAACATCATGGCCATGTATGGCGTGACCATGATCATGCGCGCCTCATTCTATATTAGCATCGCGGTTATTCAAAGCACTTCGTACATGGGCGGCGGACTACAGACGTTAGAGATAGCAGCAGTGCTGCTCGTCTACCCGATTGCGGAGCTGACATCTGTTTCTTTCTTCGGCTCCTACAGCGACAAAATCGGTCGGAAACCGATATTCGTTGCCAGTCTCTTTATCACGTCATTGTCAGCGCTGCTTTTTGCTGTTGCCAATAGTGTGCTTGTTCTGCTATTCTTCTCAGCCGTGTTTGGTCTCGGTGCAGCGTCTCAGGTTTCGACAACGCTGTCAATGGTAGCTGATATGTCATCTGTGACCAATCGTGCCCGATTGATGGGTTACTATGACTTGTCCACACTCTTCGGTCTTGCAGGAGGCTTCAGTCTCGGTATTCTTCTACTGCAGTTCGGATGGACTGCATTCAACATCTTGGTTGCGGCCGCTCTTGCCGCCGCCTTCGCAGGTTTAGGAGCACTGGCACTAATCAAAGAGACGCGAACCGATACTCACGTAGAGATGAGCATTACTGGTCTCATAAGAAAGGTGGCCGGTGATAAGAGAATACAGAAGCTCGTGCCCGTATATGTGCCGATTATATCAATGTACGGCATTTTCATAGGCTACTCGGAGAGAATCCTCGAAGAGGAATTCAAGTCCTTGGCCGCCACGGATTTGCTCATCTTGTTCGGAATGCTCGGCGGTTCCCTTGTAATCGGTATCATTACTATGAGCCATTTGTCTGATCACTACATGAAGCGACGACCGTTCATCATTGTTGGGCTCCTCGGGTTCGGCATGCTAGCGTACCTCTTGGTGTCCAATTCTGCAGATATCACCGCTCTCTGGGCGGTATGGCCCATTCTTCCTGCTCTAGGTTTTGTTGCTGGAGCCTTTCCGCCTGCAGCAATGGCGTACCTGACTGATGTTTCCGAGCGAGACGCCCGAGGCACCACGATGGGAGTTTACAGCATCTTCTTTGGCACGGGTATGATAATCGGTCCTGCAAGTGGTGGGTTCGCATACGCCACGTACGGTATTCTTGGTCTTGCGATTCTTGTAGCTTCGTTCATAGCCATCGCCATCGTCGGCACATATTTCATGTCCGAACCTCGTACACGAGAGACTATAGCCGACAATCAGCTATGGCCTAGCAAGAGTTAATTAGCAACCACCACACGGTTGATTAGATAAACCCTGCTGGGGAGACTCAAGAATGGTCAGAGTAACAACCGTTAGCAATGTGCTTTCAGGGATTGGTTTGGCAGTTCTGGCTTTCGCCGTGATTTTCAAGTACCTGCCTGAGACATCCACCTCTCAATACCCGAACTATGCATGGCTGGTCGGCGCCGCGCTTTCCGTGATTGTCATCATCATGAGCATCGTTAACACCTTCACCGAGGTGACCGGGTTTGTTCATCCGGATGACAAACTGATTAGCAACATGTTTGTGTTCCTCATGGCAATCGCCACGATTCTCATCTACGGAATCCTGGATCTGGGCATATCATTCCAGAGCAGCATATATGGCGTTGGTTCGATGATAGTGATAGCCTATGTGTTCCTGTTCGTCTTCCTGATTTTCAGGGAAACCATCATGAAAGGCGGAGAGAAGGGCAAGGTGAAGGAGATGACGGCTCGATTCATGCTCGTGTCGCTCTTTCTGGGAGCCGTCATGGCTGCGATCAAGTTCGGACTGGAGTACACCTACTTCTACCTCGGTTCCTATGCTCAAGCGTCGTTAGTACTAGGCATCTTCGCTGTAGTACTTGTGATTGTGATTGCGATTGTCCTTGGAAGGCGATACGAACCAGTAGCACAGTAGTGTCAGCGACAAGAATGGAAGAATTCACTTCCATTCTCTACTTCTTTTAGCAAAGTCGTTAGGCAACAGGCAAGGTGCTTAGGAATGGAACATGCTTAAGTGTGACTGCCGGACATGCGGTTCAAGATGGTGCTTTCGATGACGAAAGACGGATTATGGCTGGGTTACAAGCTGGATTCCCAGGGAAACAAGACCGACGAACGTTTTGAGATAAGCACTGATTTGCTAAGGCGTCATGGGGGCATCTTCGGGTCAACAGGCTCTGGAAAGACGGTACTGGGCAAAGTCATTCTCGAAGAGGCGGCAATGCAGGGGATCCCAGTTCTTGCATTCGACCCTCAGGGCGATATTGCATCGTTGATGCTGCCCGGCGATCCGAAAGTCCTCGAATCAAAGGGAGTACCTTCCTCTCGCCTCAAGCAATACTTGGACAAGGTCATAGTGCGAGTCTACACACCTGCTAGTAGCAAGGGCTTGTCCGTTTCCATTAATCCCCTGAGTCTGCCTGATGAGAAGGCCGACCCTGATGACATGATTCGCTTACTGGACAACTCGGCGAGAACTCTTGTCAAGGTTCTTCTGAAAGTAGCTGGTCTTACATCCACTTGGGAGAGCAAGTCCTTTGCTGCCGTGTACGAGCTCATTCGAGTCAAGTGGCAGAACAAGGTCAAAATCAAGGGCCTTGGCGAGCTCGCTGACATGCTCGTTGCTGACAAAGAATCTGTGGGTGTCGATCTTGAGCCATTCATGAAGGTGAGCGAAAGGCAGAAACTTGCGGCGGCCCTTCGGAGCTTGACCGTAGGCTCATCTCAGTTGCTGTTCCGGGAGGAGGGCCAACTAGATTTCGACGAGTTGACCAAGCCGGTAAATGGGAAGACGCCAATCAACGTCCTGTTTCTTAAGACATTAAGGAGCGAAGAAGAGAAGCATTTCTTCATCTCTATTGTCCTGAATCAACTATATTCTTGGATGCTGAAGCAGGGCTATACAGAGAGACCGAAACTGGTAATATACCAAGACGAAGCCGCACCATTCATCCCGGCTGGCATGAGGGCGCCCGGCCCGAAGGAGATCTATCTCTTGCTGTTCCGCCAGGCAAGGAAATATGGTATTGAATGTGTGATTTCCACTCAAAGCCCGAAGGATATCGACTACAAGGCATTCGAGCAGTTCAATACAATCGCCACTGGACGAATAAGCAGCGAACAGTCACTAAAGGTCTTGGAGAGGATCCTTGAGCCCATCGCGGGAGAAAGGGAATCAGAGTCAATCATAAAGGCTCTCCCTGGTCAGGAAGTTGCCTCCTTCATATTCTCGTCAGCAGACATGGCCCCAAAGGTTAGCCAAATGGCCGTACGATGGCTATTGACGAATCATGTGACACTCACAGAGCAGGACGTACAGAAACACATGGCCGCGATGGTGAAGGAACAGCAACGGCTACTCGAGGAATTAGAGAAAGCTCGCTCCGCGGAAGAGAGACGCAAAGAGGCAGAACGCAAGGCACGCGAAGAAGAGAAGGCCCGGGAAGAGGAGCGAAAGCGGCAAGAGAAGGAGAGGGCGAGAGTCCTCGACGAGAAGAGGGCCAAGCTCAAGTCAGTCAAGGAGACAGATAAGATATTCGCAACTCGCGGCAAGCTTGGAGCGGTTTCGTATGACGACATAATGAACGCATTCATAGCTAGAATCGAGGCTGTCGCCAGAACCACCTTCGGTCTACCATTCCTGAAGGAGCTGGTGAAGGCCAAGAACTTCGAATATGAGCGGGCAATGTCAACATACCTGAAGGAAACCAAGACTGCAATTTCCCAGGGCCTTGCGAAGAAGGTTGTTGCACCGAACGAGAAGACCGGCAAGCCAACCGAGTATCTGAGCTACGAGTTCGATTACATCCTCCAAGAGGTAGTCAAGAGCGCTGGGATACTTGAGCCTGAATATGTTGACGGTGGCAGGCTCAAGAAGCGTTTCGAGGAAATCGTTGAAAAGGCGACCATAAGTCACCTACTAGATCGAGTAATCTTGGGGAAACCTTTCCTGCAATTCTGAAGTACTCTTCGTTGTGGTTCGAACTGTTCCTGATACAGAGTCTCGGCCAACCACAACCTACGAACGAAACAGCCGCCGGCCCGTGACGCGGCAGTCAAGCCACCGCTCAATCATGTCCAAGGTCGTGGTTGATGCACGATTCATTTCATCTTCGCTTGTTCGCGCGGACCCGTATATGAGCATCAAGACTTCGTTGCTGTGGTCAGTGACCCTTGTGATGTCAGAGTCGTGCGTTGCATAACCAAAGCAGACGATTTTCTCTTCGTCAGCAAGAACGATTTCTCTGCCTCTGCACTCAAGTGCTTCTCCACCGATTCTGCGGAACAATTCACCCTTCTTGGCCGTGCGGACTGACAGCTTTCCCACGATTTTCGACAGGTCTGTCAAACCGATTGGCAGCTTATGGACGACCGAAGCAAGGTTGCCGACATCAACGACACTGTTGACTCGCCAAAGGTTCTGACCCACGAGTATCCTTCTCAGAAGCGCTTCGCTTGAGACGCGCAGTTTTGTGGGATCCATCCCGAAGGTCCAATACAACTCCCTGAATGAGCGAAAGACTGGGTCATCCTTGAGGCCATCAAGCGTCATTTCAGAGCGGATACGATCAAAAACCTCTTGCTCGTAGTCCTCGAATGCCGGGGGCGATGGCGCGACTCTGACGTCGACCATTTGAATGACCCCAAGGCTCAACCCCTTACAGTCAACCTTGAAACTCACGAGGCTCCCATTCGCCAGCTTCCCGGTGAAGGGTCTGCTATAAGGGCTCATCGAATCAGGTTGACCGGTTCAGCACGTTTGAGTCTTTCGGGCTCTGTCTGCTATGCATTTATCACTTACAAAACAAGCTCACCTTTCGGCCTAGAGCTTTGAAATGACTTCGTCAAGACTATTGACAGTAACGTCTGGAGTCTGGTCGAGTCCTCGCGAATCGTACGATAGAATGAGCGATGGGTCCCTCCTCACAAGGATGGTTGTCATGCTGGCTGCCCGGCCTCCAGCTACGTCCGATGCGGGGTTGTCCCCAACCATGACAGACTCTGCGATACTGAAACCAAGCGACCTGACAGACTCCACGAATATCTCTGGCAGGGGCTTGCCGACAATCACAGCTTTTGTGCCGGTCGCGTCCTCGATTGCCGCAACGATTGAGCGTTCACCGATGAATGTGTCTTCTTTGCCCAAGTACGTTCCAGGGTAGTCTCTACTCCCACTTATGCAGACGAGTGGTGCGCCGTCCCTGACCATCTTTGTAGCGAAATTCAGCCGCTCGTACGTGAGTCCCCTATCAGCGCCGACTGCGACAAAGTCGACCGGGGGGTTATTGGTCACGTCGAGCCCTCTTGCGATGAAGTCTTCAATCGCTCCTCCTTCACTGATAACAAAGCATCTGGCGCCCGGGTACCTGTTGTGGACGTACGCCGCTGCTGCAGCTCCGGCGCTGAAGACGTTGACAGCTTCGAACTTGAATCCGGCACTATTCAGGATTCGCTGAATCTGTCTCGATGACAAACGCCCAATGTTTGTCAGAATGCCGATAGTCTTTCCTCTTCTGACGAGTTCATCACACAGGTCAAGTGCGTCTTGAAAGGGAGTTGGATGTTCGATTTGTTCAACAATCGTGTTGTCAACATCGAAGAGCCACAATTGCTTGTCCCTGAGCTTCATTGTCACACCGGCTTTCGGGTTGTTATCCATGAAGACGTTGCTTGCCCATATGAATGCGGCGAGTTGGAGTCACAGAGGCGTCTTTCGGCCTACTCCTTGCTTAGCAAGGGTATGACACAGATGAACTTGAAGGCCTCCTTTCCCTTCCGATTGTCGATTCCGTGAATCATGTTTGATGGAATGAATATCACATCATCTTTTCGCGCGGAAGTGTTGCCCGTAACAGACATGACTTCGGCCTTGCCGCCGATAACGAAGATTTCGTGCTCTTCAGGATGCTGATGTAGCGGCACAATTCCGCCGGGCTCTATCTCGAACAAACGCAAAGCATACGTCTTGGCACCGCTGCTTCGATCCACGAGCCAACGACACTTGGCCTTCTCTGTGCCCGGCACAGCAACCGGCACTTCCTCTCTTTTCTTGCTGCTGATTACGTACGTTGGTTGCAGCCTCCTTGTGGCTGGAATCCCAAGCCTTCCGATGGTGTCGGTCGCCGAGCAAGCTATAATAACATTAGGTTGCAGCACGGTTTTTGCAGAGCCTTAGGCTGCGTGCTCCTTAGGTGGCCTGCTCCCTGTCTTGAACTCAATCATAAACTACTCAGCGCATAGAAAGTTTAATCAGACTGGCCAGACTCCTAGCCCCCGTTCATAGCATATTATGCCGTGCCATATGAGGGAAGTACATGAGTGAACATGACACCTACGTGCGAGCCAAGCTTGCAGAGATTAGCACGTCGCTTGAGCGTTTGGCCGACACACTGAATCGCATGATTGAGGTAGTGTCGAGAATTGGGGAAATTCAAGACACCGTGGCCCAGATCTCTAATGCAGTCGCTACTAACAACAAGAGACTCGAAGAGGTATTACAAGGCACACGGAGGACCCCGGCGGGAGCTGTGTCTGCACCATCTTCGGCGGCTGCTGAACCCCGTTCGGCAGCGTCAGCTCTTCAGGCCGTTCTTGACACGCTTGACTCCCAAATAAGAGAAGGAGCAATTGCTAGTGACTTGGCCCTGAAGATAAACGAAGCTGCGGAGACTCTTGAGCAGGGAGGGAGCGGGGGTGCTCTCGTAGTCAGGATACAGCGATGGACTAGGATTCTGAGAACCTATAATCGCATCGATCCTATCAGTGCCAATGACCTGAAGAAGCTGCGTGATGATCTTAGAGACTGGCAGCGTGAGATTGCCAAGGCACGCTGAGTTCCCGGACCGTGTCGCCCCATCTCGAAGCATACTCGCCAGAATGCTATTCCATAGCGCTCAGCTTAAATGATAACTTGGGCAGGAGGCTGATTGTAGGTTCATGGAGAGACTCAGCTTCGTACAGCCGGATTCACTGCGAGACCAAGTGAACAGAGCCGCCAGCGCTGTTAGGAATTCCACAAAGATCCTTGCAATCTCACACATAGATGCAGATGGGATAACTTCTCTGGCCATAGTGGTCACAACGCTCGAGCGACTCGGCAAGAAAACATCTTGGAGAAACATCCACCAGCTGAGCTCCGAGACCGTCCTAGAAGTTAAGACCCTCGTGGGAGAGTTACAACCAGACTTGGTCATATTCACCGACTTTGGGTCTGGTCAGATGAGTCTTGTGCGAGAGAACATCCAAGGCCAACCGGGCATCGAGGCCATCATCGTTCTAGACCATCATATTCCATCTGATGAAGACCCGGATTCTTGGCGCGAGAAGAACGAGCAAGGCATCATCGAAGTGAACCCTTGTCAGCATGGTATGATCGGGAGTTCCGAACTCTCAGGGGCAGGCTTGGCATTCTTGGTTGCATACGCGATATCAACTGAGAACGTCGATCTCAGCGAACTGGCAGTCGTGGGCGCAACGGGTGACCTTCAAGATTACTATGGTCGCGGGTTTTCAGGTTTGAACAAGGAGATAATAGCTCTGGCAGAACAACATGGCTACGTCAAGGTGCACAAGGACCTCACATTCTTCGGGATAAGCACAAGGCCGCTGCCGTTCCTGTTGGAGTTTACGACAGACCCCTACCTTCCCGGAATCACCGGCAACAGGGACGGGTGTTTTGCGTTCTTTGATGAGTTGGGCATCCCATTGAAGGACAGTGAGGACATCTGGAGAACATGGGCCGATTTGAAGCCCGACGAGAAGAGACGGGTAATTCAGAAGCTAATTGATTCGATTCTTCAAAGTTATGAGAACCCCAAAGCCGCCACTGGTATCATCGGTGACGTGATGACGCTTGTCAGGCGCCCACCGAGGACGGAGCTCAGGACTGCGAAAGAGTTCTCGACTCTGCTGAACGCGTGCGGAAGGAACAAGAAACCTGAGGTGGGTGTCAGAATATGCTTCGGAGACTTAGAGGCTTGGCGGGAAGGACAGACTCTACTCCAGCAACACCGTGCCAACTTAGCTAGCGCGCTGCGGCGTCTTGAGACAGGTGGTGTTGAGGAAAGACCGGGGATGTATCTCGTCATGGATCCAGAAACACCTGACACCATTGTAGGTGTAGTGATAGGCATGGCTCAGGGGTCGAGAATCGTTCCTACAGACAAGCCGGTGATTGGAGTAAGTACCAAGGTGTCGGGCGAAGGTCCTATGCTGAAGATATCTGGCCGCGCCGCCCGCAGTCTTGTGAAGAGGGGCGTCAACCTGAGAGAAGTCTTCGTGTCTGCCAGCAAATCCTTGAATGATAGATATGGAACGATGGTTGCAGAAGGAGGGGGTCATCCCATGGCGGCTGGTGCGTTTGTACACTCTGACTATCTGAAAGAATTCCTAGAAATAGTATCAGACCTGATCGCAAAATCCCTGCAGTCAACCGACGAAAGAAAAAGTGAGGGCAGGGGGTAAGATACCCCCTACGAGAGTTCTAGTTGATTTAATATTCCTCGGCTGTCAGGCTTGCGCCAATGACTCCTGGAATGAAGATCAGAGCGAAAGATGCGCCAAGGTCTATTGCGATTGACTGGATTATGCCCCACATCGCGGAATAGTCTGAGATGGTCAGACCCATGCTCAGCAGAGCGAAACCCAGGAAGAACAGGACGATCGAGATGATGGAAACGAAGAACATCCTGACACCGCTCTTCGATATGAGTCCTGCCACAAATCCCGCAACACCAAGCGCAACCAGAGGTCCGTAGACGCCACTCAAGGCGGCGGAGTACGGAAATATCAGCTGTGCAAAGAGCAAAGCTCCCCAGGCCAGAAGACCGCTGGTTATAGACCCAGAGCCTAGTAGTGCCTGTATCTGAGCTACCGTTAGGCCCAGAATCTGGAATGCACCAATTACGACAGCCACAAGGAGGCATATTAACAGTGAGATTATTGTTCTGAACATCGGCTACGAACACTTCCTTAAGATGCTACAGAGTTCTGCCACTTCTAACACGATTCCTTTTCCTTTTATACTTCTTGGCGATATACTTTATTTTCCGTGTCCGGGCGTGTCCAGTCTCCATTGCTTGCTGCTTTCTGTTCCGGCTGCCAGAAGGACAATCTTCTCCTTGTTTCGTTCGAGGAGCTGGTAGACTCTCGGATTCATGTCGGTCTTCGGCAGATTTTCAAACTTGAACCATCTGACTTCGGCCTCGGCACTTTCAGGCCGGGTGTCGTCAGTAAGCGCTCTGACCAAGTAATGATTTATGACGTAATGATATTCGACTTTTCCTTTCGAATCTCGAATCACAACGTCCGCCGTGCCCAACAGCTGAATCACCTTGGACAGAACGCCGGTCTCTTCTCTAATCTCTCTGACAAGGGCACGTTCTTGATCCTCCCCCAACTCGATTGCGCCTCCGGGAACGCTCCAGCTGCCTTTCCCGGGCTCTTTGTCTCTTCGTACCAAGAGTATACCGTTTCGTCCGACGACTACCCCGCCCACTGATGGAATCGGGTACTTTGGATATTTACGGCTCGCCATCTCTCAGTAGATGGGTCAACGCTCTAATAAAGAGCAAGTCCCTCAGGCATTGGTACAGTCTCAAAGCAGGCCGGGCAAGTCAGGCTATTGCTGATGTCGAAGGATTCGTTCTCTTCGTATTTGATTCGGAAGTTGTACTGGCACTTTGGACAATGGGCCTTCACGTATCCTCTGAGCCTGATGGAGATCATCCACGCGTCCTCAGCAAGCTTGGATTCCCCCCGAATTTGATATTCTGCTGCGAGTGTTACCCACACAGCAGCCGCACCAGAATCATCTCTTGCTCCCTTGAGTAGGCAATCGATCAGCTCACGAGTCCGACCCAGCAGCCTGTAAGTCTCGTGGAAATAGCGCCAAGACTCAGGATTCTCTGCAAGACTAGACTTGAGCCTCTGTAGATAGGATTCGCAGCCATCCTCGTCGCGACAACGCTGTGCTAGTACGGCAAGCCTCCCTAGAGCTTCTGCATTGTTGGGCTCGAGCTGTAGAACGCTCGAGAAGATGGAAACCGCCTCTTCGGCACGGTCCTGCCTAAACTTAGTCTCACCAAGCACGATTAGAGTCCGGTAGTTATCCGGGTCTATCTGTAGGGCTTTCTCGATGAGGTGCTCGGCTTCGCTGACCCTTCCTTGAAGTAGCAGTGCATATGCATGGTTCGACACTGCAACAATAGACTGGGGCTGCAGCCGTTCTATCTTCTCCCAGATTTCAGCGGCCCCTCCGTAGTCGCCGAGTCTGTGAAGAGACATCGCGTACAATCCTAGGAGTTTCCTATCCTGCGGGAAGCGAGATACTGCACGACGCAGCTGGTCGCATGCCTCTGCGTATCTCGTCTTGACATAAAGAACCTTGCAAAGGTCGGTCCATGCCTCTGGCTCTTCGGGATCGAGTTGCACAGCCAGCCTCAGATACTTCTCCGCCTCGTCGAACTCGCCCAAGGCTTTCAGAGCACGCCCCATCACAAGAGCAAGAACAGTGTGGTCATCTGCTAGGCTCTCTGCCTTCCTTAGAACCTCCACTGCCTTCGCAGGGTCCCCGCACTGAAGATGAGCCATGCCGAGGCAAACAAGGATGTCAGCATCCTCTCCGTCTGAATCAAGGATTCGTTCAAGGATGGAGACTGCGTCTTTTGCGCGTCCTTCCTCAAGTGCCCTCGCCGCATCCTTCAAGCTCGCATGTATCAACGATTCATTTCCTCTGTTAGTCGGTTCGGAAAGACCCGTGAATACTGGCAAATAGCCGTCAAAGGCTGCAGTGTCGTCTTGGACGGACGCCATAAGTATCTCACTATATGGCAGTATGAGACTCACAAATCGGCAGTGCGGTTCAAGACCCCTGTGCCAAAATCGTGCTTTCTTGCAGCGACCCCTCAAGTATGCGAGAGGAGCTTTGTTATATTGTCAGCATTACTCATGAATGGCGATGCCAAAGAGCAAGTATGCAACTCCTTTTCCGGTACTCCATGCTGCAAGTCTCCTAGATCATAGGTCGCGAATTCACAAGTTCGATGAGGCGCTGAAACAGCTGGTGACGCCTAACAGCTACGTCATTGACCTCGGGACGGGATCGGGGGTTCTTTCGTTCCTAGCAGCGAGGGCCGGAGCCAGAAAGGTAACCGCTGTCGATATCAGCCCAGAATGTATCGACTACGCTAGGAAAGCCGCATCAATGAATGGCCTCGAAGACAGGGTTGAGTTCTTCGTTGGACACTTTTCAGACTTCCGCCCGACAGAGCGAGCCGACCTCGTCGTATGTGAGATGCTTTCATCGATGATGCTCATTGAGCAGCAGGTGCCAGCGTGTTCTCATGCTCTGAAGCATCTTCTCAAGAAAGGAGGCAGATTGATTCCGGAGAGTGCTGAAGTATGGATCGTTCCCGTTGAAAGTCCCGCAGCTTGGGGCAGGTTCGAGCTTCCCGAGCTCCACTTTCCGCGCGTACCGCAGACTGTCGGTCTCGACGATTTCAAAGACTTGGCGGCTGCAAGACATCTCGTATCGTTTGATTTTGGCAGTCATAGATCGCCGCAGACAGTAGACCGTGAACTAAGCTTTGACATATCCGAGCAAGGGACTCTGCATGGTCTCGTGGGATTCTTCAAGGCTAAGCTCCTTGACGATATCGCGCTCCACATGGAAGACGGATGGAGGGATATCTTCCTTCCAATTGAGACTCCGACGAAAGTTGTGAGCGGCGAGGGAGTCACCGTGCGTGTTCGATACACGCCGGGCAGGGTTGATTCAATTCTATGGGAACTGAAGGTGTAACTGTCGCGATATTCATTGTGTCATACCGAAGAGGTGATTTGCTCTGCTTTTGTGAATCGAGGGGCGACAACATTGCAGATGACTCACACCCCTAATACTTGGTCTTGGATTCCAATTTCCTGGTTGGTGCTTTATCCGATAGTCACAATCCTCGGTTATGTGGCGTCGATTGTCCTCCGTCAGGAACCATTCACCATGATTTTGCTTGCAGGGTTGCCGATTGTCGTTGCGGTCACGACATATAGGAACCTCGTTGGCGGCGGATGTACACTTAGATTCCAGGTATGTGCTCTTGTGAAAGGGATCATCGCAGGTGTCATCTTTGTCTTGTTATCATTTGTGGCAGACGTTGTGGTCTGGGAAACTATTGGTGTCGCTGTCGGGCTGAACCTGGTTGCTTACGGTCAGCTGGGCATTGTCTCATATTACGCATGGTTTCTGGGGGCGCTTGTTGGTGGGTTTGCAGCTAGAGTGTCTGAGGTCAGAGGCGGGAGCAGACCTGTAGGACAAGTGACGGTCAGTGGGTTCGAGTAGGTATTCAATGCACTATTGATTCATCGAGTTGTCGTAAGGTCGGTTGATTAGTGCGCAGGCCAAGACAAAGTCTGTTGCTGCAACACTCAAATCGGTTCCCTGTCGGAATCGAGATCCGCTCGAGAGCGGTGCTAAGAACAAACCTTTAAGTAACGCAGCTCCGGCTGAAAGACGGGTTGCCGCGATGGTAGAACTCAAGGGACCTCTCTGCTACATTCTTGATTTTGATGATATCTATCAATACGCATACCAGACTGCGATGAAGGTCAGAGATTCGGGGTGGAGGCCGCAAGCAATCGTCGGTATTGCACGAGGTGGATGGGTTCATGCCCGGATAGAGTGTGACCTGCTCGGCGTCAAAGAGCTCTACAGCATCAAGGTGGATCACTGGGGTGTCACCGCCACAAAGGACGGAAAGGCTAGGATTTCATGCCCGCTGAGCGGCGATGTGAAGGGCAAGAAGGTCTTGGTTGTCGATGACATCACTGACACCGGAGAGAGTCTCACTCTGGCTGTGAACCATGTGAAGGAACAAGGGCGCGCGTCCGAAGTGAAGTCAGCTACTTTGATGCACATTGCTGGTTCTAAGTTCGTACCTGACTACTTCGGCGTTGAAGTTGCGTGGGCTTGGGAGATATGGCCGTGGAATTTCTACGAGGACTTGACGGCCCTCATTACTAAGATATTCCAAGGTGAGAAGATAAAGGAGATGAGCACTCTCGAGCTCAAGAAGTACCTGAGAGAGTACAACAACGTAGTTATTTCGGATGAGCAGTTGTCCAAGGTCAAGGCGCACATGGGTTTCCTTGGGCTGATTCAGTATCCACTTGACAAGACATGGCGCATGATGAAGTGACGTCTCCTCGGTGGCAGCATTAGATAACCTGCCACTGAAGGTACTCTTTCAGGAAGAATACGAGATATGCAAGCCCAAGAAGAAACGACATGACTATGGATGGGATATAGTAGAAGGCGTACCCAATCCAACCCGCCAATTCCGCTAGACCGGGCACCCAGTACACGTAGTAAATCAGGAAGCCCCATGGTATCAGGGGCCGTAGTACTACGATGGCTAGTAACGAAGTCTTGTTTGCTGCAACTGCTCTTATTGTCCAGAGTGCATAGCTCAAGACCGAGATTAGGAAAGTGGATGTCATTGCCGACAGGAAAGGGTACACGTTGACCAGTCCCAATGAGAACAAGAGCGACAACAGGTACTGGAAGGCATAGTGTACAATCCATTGGATAGCATACACAGCCACGAACAGGAACCCGAGGGGACTCAGATGCTTCCTCATCACTCCAACAAACGCGGCAGTCATGAATGCCCCAGAGGCCATTCCAATGACGTTTGACACTCTGGCCATATATTGGAGCGTCGCATATCCTCTCTCTGCAACAACTTCGACTTGAAGTATCTGAAGAAAGACGATGCAAAGACCGAGGAGGGCTCCAATGATGCCAAGGGCTAAGGCCAGTCTCACGGTTCTGGATTCGGCGAGGCTTGTCTCGAAGCCGAGCTCTCCATTCATGTACGAGTCTCCATCCCCTACGCGAATGCAAATCATCCACACTCCTGCTCTTAACTCATGCGACCCAAGAATACCCAATGCTGAGTAGTTGGTATCAGGAGCAATATCGGAGGGCATTCTCCTGATTGAGATCACGGAATCACAAGCCGACGAAGAGAGATTGTCTCGCGATGTCATTTTTCCCGATGAACCCATGTCCGAAATCCATCTGAATTCATGTCCGTAGGAGAAATTAGGTCGACCTAAATATCTATAAATAAGTTAGGGCCACCTAAATCATGACGAAACATGAGCACCGACAGCGTCCAAGAGTATCTTGAGGCGATTCATGCCTTCAATGAGACGGGCGAGCCAGCAAAAACCACAGAGCTCGCTGAGAAGCTGGCTGTCTCTCCTCCTAGCGTTACTGAGATGCTCAAGCGATTAGCAGAAGACGGTCTCGTCGAGTACGAGCCATACAAGGGTGCAACGCTGACGGGCAAGGGCATGGCCTACGCTGAGAGGATCGTAAGAAAGCATAGGCTCTTGGAACGCTACTTGCATGACTCCTTGGGCCTCAAGCGTGAAAAGGTACATGCTGAAGCTTGCCGACTTGAGCACAGCCTTTCTGATGATGTTGCGGACGCCATGTGTCGAGCTCTCGACCAACCCGCAACATGTCCTGACGATCACAACCCCATTCCACCGTGTTCCCTCGAAGTCAAGGACTGCGATGACTGTGTAGCCGCAAGGAAAAAGGCAAACGATCGCCCACGGCTCGTGACTCAGCTGTCGAACCTGAGGACTGGTGAGGAAGCTGTCGTTGCATTTGTGAGGGCAGGAAATGGAGCGTACAAGCGTCTTCTTGACATGGGACTCACGCAAGGCACACGATTAAGGGTAGTAAACGTCGCGCCTTTCAAAGGACCTGTTGAGATTGCGGTTAGGGACACGAGACTTGCTCTTGGAAGAGGGCTTGCGTCCTTCGTATTCGTCGAGATTAGCGAGGGTAAGGCGCCAAGGCATGGTGCTCCTCCAGGTCCGCATTCGGGCAGAAGGTGGAGAGGGCATGCACAATGACCAGCCAGCATCTGACAATCGCATTGATTGGAAATGCCAATGTCGGTAAGAGCGCGATATTCAACCAGTTGACTGGTCTCCATCAACATGTCAGTAATTGGCCCGGCAAGACTGTCGAAAAGGCAGAGGGCACGTTGGCCTTTTGCGGTCGCGTTCTCGACATTGTGGACCTGCCTGGCACTTATGGTCTTACAGCCTATTCAACTGACGAGTCCATAAGCCGCGAGTACATAACATCGTCCGCACCTGATGTTCTAATCAATGTTGTTGACGCTGCTGCTTTAGAGAGAAACCTATTCCTGACACTAGAACTCCTCGAACTCCAGCCGCACATGGTCGTCGCGCTGAACCAAGTGGATGTTGCTGAGCGCAAAGGTCTCAATATAGACTCGGAACGCCTCGCACGAATTTTGGGAGTGCCGGTCGTTCCAACTGTAGGTACTAGGAATTTCGGTCTTCAGAGTCTTATGGATGAGGTCATACGAGTTTCGCTTGGTCGATATCAACGGTCCAGTCCCATCAAGTATAGCTCAGATCTCGAGAGCAGAGTCCGTCAGCTGGCCGACACGCTCGAAGCAGTGAATCTTTCCTTTCCGAAGAGGTGGGCCGCACTCAGACTTCTTGAGGGTGATAATGGAATCGAGGCTTTGGTTTACAAAGAGAAACCGGAGATTGAAGCTGTTGTGCAGAGGCTCAGAAGTGAGATCGAGAATGTCACGGGCGAAGATGCAGGGAGTGCCCTAGCCTCTGAGCTCTATACGATTGCTCACAGAGTCTCCTCCGACGTTACCGCTCACGATGTCCGTAAGCAGACGTTCGGAGAACGCGTGGATCGCCTCGCCCTGCACTCCGCGATTGGCTATGTGATGATGGTACTCGTCATCGTCTTCATGTTCTACAGCGTCTTCTTTCTGGGTGAACATATTTCTTCACTCTTAGACCAAGGATTCCTGCAGATCAAGTCTGCCTACTATTCTTCATTTCCCGGTGATTTTGCAGGGTTCATCTGGGCCGGGCTAATCGAAGGGGTGGTTGCAGGTACGACCGTTGCGATTCCGTACATAGTACCTTTCATTATCGCACTGTCGATTCTTGAAGACACAGGCTACCTTGCAAGGATAGCATTTCTAATGGATTCAGCGATGCACAAGATTGGTTTTCACGGCAAGGGTTTCATCCCCCTGATGCTTGGCTTTGGCTGCAATGTCCCCGCTTGCCTTGGATGTCGAATCATGGAAACGGGACGTGAGCGTTTGATATGTGCTTTCGCAACGAGCCTCGTTCCTTGTACCGCGAGAAGCATCGTCATCATGGGGATGGTCGCCGTCTACGTAGGATTCGGATGGGCTGCGGTTCTGTACATCATTGACTTCATCATCATATTCGCTCTCAGCCGCCTAGCATTCAAGGTGCTTCCCGGAGAGCCAACTGGTCTTGTTATGGAGATGCCCCGTTATCGGAGGCCCAGTCTGGACAAGACAATGAAGAAGGCTTGGGTCAATCTGAAGGAATTCGTTTACACTGCCTTTCCTCTGATTATCGTCGGCAACTTCTTGATTCAACTTAGCAATGTAGTGGGGCTGCTCTCGATTGTCCAATTAGCCATGAGTCCAGTGACCGTCCTGTGGTTAGGCTTACCAGCAGTGACAGGAATCGTTCTCATATTCGGTATCCTGCGAAAGGAAATGACGATGATTCTTCTCGCGTCGCTAATGGGGACGACGAACTTCGCTTTGGTCATGACACCCGTGCAGATGTTTGTGTTTGCATTCGTGGTCATGATCTACATTCCGTGCATTGCGACGATCGCGGTCCTAGCTAAGGAGTTCGGCTTGAAGCGAGCCGCAATGATTAGCTTCGTTGAAGTGTCGCTCGCTATCGTGCTTGGTGGAATCGTGCACTATGGGCTCGTGCTTCTTGGGTTCTCGTAATGCTAACAAAGGCTTGGATCTCACTCTTCGCAGCATGACGTCTCGGTTTGGAAAGCGCTTGTCCTCCGCTGTTGTGACGGGACTGGCTTACGGTTCTTCATTAGCTATAAATGGAGGGCTGCACGGAGTAACTCAGGGAAACCGTCTCCGGAGTTGACGAAACATGGCATTCGAAGCTAAACCTGCGTATGTGTTGGTGGATCCAAAGCAGAAGGACCAGATTGAGAAGCTGCTGCCAATTGAGCTGGGACTCTTCGGGGGCAGTGGCAACTATGACCCAACTGTAATCGAGAATCCCGTCGAGATTAAGGTCTTCACTCCCTATGGAGCACCATCGGACAACTTCATCGTGGGAACAGTGAAGGGACGCACTCTCGCGTTTCTGGCGCGGCATTGCAGAAATCATCGCATTCCACCTCACATGATCAACTACCGTGCGAACGTGTGGGGAATGAAGTCACTTGGTGTCAAGAGGATAATCAGTCCTTGTGCATGTGGGAGTCTGCAGCCGGAGAGGATAGACTTGGGAGAGTTTGTGATTGTTGACCAGATTTTCGACAGGACGTTCGGCCAGAGAAAGGATACTTTCTTTGACGGAGGACCCATAGCCCATGTTCCATTTGGGAGCCCTTACTGTCCCGAGCTGAGAAAGCTTACGGTGGAGACCGCAAAGCAGCTCACCTACAAGGTCCACGAGAAGGGAACATACGTCTGCATAAACGGTCCCAGATTCTCAACTTATGCGGAGTCGATATTCTTCCACAATCAGGGCTGGGACGTCGTTGGAATGACGGCGTATCCCGAATCCGTGCTAGCACGAGAAGCTGGGATGTGCTATTTGAACATAGCTATGCCCACTGACAAGGACGTCTATGGAACCGAGCATGTAACTCACGAAATGGTTCTGAAAACGATGTCCAACAACATAGATCGAGTTCGGAAGCTGACCTATGAGCTGATTCCTAAGATTCCCAAGAAAGCAACATGCACCTGTCAGACCGCCATGCTTCACGGTCTGTTCTGAGGGACAGATGGAAGTGAGCTCAGGGCCAATCCCTAGAGCTCACCTCCGCCTTTGTTCTAGGTAGTTACCGTTGTCCTTCTGGGGCGATTCTACCAGTCCTCGTCAAAATCCTCGTCGTCGCTCCAGTCGTCTTCGTCGTCCCAGTCGTCGTCAAAGTCATCCTCGTCTCGGAACCAGAACAACAAGCTCACCTCGAACATGTATTGGCTTCCTTAGGTGTTAAGCATGTCCCAAACCCTACAGGTCGGTGATAACTCTCCACGATTACGAAGATGGTACACATTGACTGTGATACGCAATCCGGGCATTATCAACGCTTATTGTGCATTTCAATCGGTTTATATCATCAAAAGGGTAATAACTG
>PRDJ01000060.1 GCA_003345555.1 Candidatus Thorarchaeota archaeon | reverse complement strand
TGAACAGACGCCATCAGACCTATGAGAGCCAATATCACGTCAGAAAGGCCGAATCCGGTCCACTGACCATTAGAAAAGACATAAAAAGGGCCGTCGGGACCCCGAACTAACATTTGACATGAATATCGTTACGGGATTTATGCTCATAGAATTGTCCCGTGTTGCACTCATACTCAAACTACTCTTTCAGAATTATAACATACGGATGGATGAGTCGCATGTTCGAACTACTATCGAACCCAGTTGTTTCTGGCTTGCTGATAATGACCCTACTTGCAGGCGTCAGCTACAAATTGCACTTTGTCGACATTTCTGGATTGGTTAGTGCTTTCATGGTTGGATTCATTGTATGGTATGCTGGCGGACCCGCGGCTTTTACGATTCTTCTGTTCTTCTTTCTAAGTTCAGGATTAGCGACCAAGTTCAAGTACAAAGCTAAGGCGAAGCAAGGAGTGGCCCAAGAAGCAAAGGGAAGAAGATCGTGGAAGAACGTGACAGCAAGCGGTATCATTCCAACAATCTTCGCAATTGGCATGTACCTTGCGCCGCGCCTCTCAACTAATCCCGACCTGCCCTTCTACATGTTTGCAGGGCTTGTTGGTGCAATCGCAACTACTACTTCGGATAACTTGGCAAGCGAAATCGGAGTCTTCAGCAAGAGGACACCACGACTGATAACGAATCTTAGAAGGAAGGTTCCTAGGGGTACCATAGGAGGAGTCTCCCTCCTCGGAGAGCAGGTAGCCTTGGCTGCTGGATTCGCAATCGGTCTCATTGTAGTTTTGTTTGCCTACTTTGCACCGTCCACTGTACCAGTAACAAGTGCAAATCAAATCACCATGTTCATTCCCCTAGCTGCCCTGACAGGCTTTGTTGGCTGCAATATGGATAGTGTCCTTGGAGCAGTCATTCAGAACAAGTTTGTTTGCGACATTTGCGGGGCAGTCACTGACAAAGATGTCCACTGCAGTTCCCAAACCAAGTACATTGGCGGCTGCAAATGGTTCTCGAATATGCACGTCAATCTTGGTTCGTCATTGATGGGATCCACTCTTGGAATCGTCCTTGGTGTAGGCCTCTTTGTGTGGGTGTTCGGTGGGGTTTTCTTCTGGATACTTGCATCATCAAGTAGCTAATCAGAACGCTACTCCACTCACAGGTTCTCCTTTCCACTTTGCAGATACTCTCATATACACATCCCATAAGAGTACCCGAGATCAGGAGCTCTCGATATCGAGCTTCTTTGTGATTACTAAGCAGGGGATCATGGACATGCCACTGGCCACCCGTTCACCCGCCTATCCTTGGGCTCTCACGGGCATATTCGCCGCATTTCATCTTGTGGTTTCACTCCTGCCCTATACACCTGCAGGAGCCGGGCTCATTACTTGGGGTATGGTCTCTGCAGCATTGATAGGTCTCATACTAGGACCCCTCTATGGTGTGATCTCTGTCGGAATAGGTTCCGTTTTGACAATGATCGCTTTTCCCAGCGTGGCTGTCATATCCATATTCACACCTCTGGCACCGATGGCAGGAGCTTTGACGGCAGGAGCACTAGTAACGCGCCGCCCTTGGATTGTTTACGGTCTCTTCGGCTTGACCATTCTGCTCTTCGTAGTTGGACCAATCGGACTGGCAGCTAGAGGGTTCCTGTGGCTTCATTACGTAACTCTTGTCTTTTCGTTCTTCTACGCTATTCCAGGAATATCAGGAAAGCTCAGGAATGGTCTTGCATTGTCGAACGGCACTAGTATTGCCGTTGTGGGTCTAGCATATTGGTTCACAGGTTTCTGTGCACTTATGGCCGACAGCCTAGTTGGTTCTGCACTCTGGCAGTACTATGCGATATCGATAGGCTATGATGTCGCGACTTTGGGTGGAATCTACATCGCAATCATGTTTGTGTACCCTGTCGAGCGAGGGCTTGCATCCATTGTTCTTGCTGTAATCGCCATAGCCACAGGCAGGGCGATGGCCTCGGCACATCTGGGCCTTCCCTTGGTCGGGCACCGCGCTGAAGAACAGGTGAAACTACTTAGGACTGAATAGCGAGCCGTGAAAGCTCCGTCGGCTAGGCACAAACCCCGGAGTGCAAGTTGGACAGCTGCTTCTCTACTTCTTAGGAGCGAAACTTCATATGCGTTCGCTGTAACAGGAGCTTGGGAATGGGGAATCAGGCCGGTACTGGTACCCGCACTGCCCATGTCATATGTGAAAAGGAGCGAAGTAAATTGCAGTTCGAATTCCTGTTTAATAGCACGCTCTGGACATTCATGATCATTGTGCTTGCATTTTTCGTGCTCATGTTTATCGCAAGCGGAATCAGAGTCCTAAAAGAGTGGGAGCGTGTAGCTATACTCCGTCTTGGAAAGTTCAAGCATATCAAAGGTCCGGGTGTAATATGGGTTACACCCATCTTGGATAAAATCGCTATGAAAGTGTCTCTTCGACTACAGACGTACGCTTTCAAGACGGAGAGATCACTTACCAGAGACAACGTCCCGGTTGTCGTGGACGCAGTGATGTACTTCAGGGTCATTGAAGTAGAGAAGGCGATTCTAAGCGTAGAGAGGTACACAGTGGCTGTCGAGCTCGCGGCTCAGACAACCTTGCGAGAGGTTATTGGCAAGGCACCGCTCGACGAGATTCTTGCAGAGAGGGACAAGATTGCCGCCCACTTGCAGGAAGTCATCGATATCAAAACTGAACAGTGGGGTATCAAAGTCACCGCAGTTGAAATCAGAGATGTTGTCATTCCCACCCAACTTCAGGACGCAATGAGCAGGGAAGCCCAAGCAGAGAGAGAAAGGAGAGCAAGAGTTACACTGGCTCAGGCAGAGCTCGAGGCATCAGAAGCAATGCTCAAGGCTGCCCGCATTTACGAGGAGTCGAGCGTTGGCTTCGCATTGCGTATCTGGAACGTTATACAGCAAATCAGCACAAACGCCAGCCTGATATTGATGGTGCCTACCAACATACCAGATGCTGGCATGAACGCCAGTATATCTGCCGCGATAGCTGCTGGAACTGGTGGCATAAAGCTTCAGAGAAAGAAGACAGCTGAAGCGGAGAGCTGAAATGAAGGAGTTGAAAGGGAGACAGTAGGAGATGGACGCTTGGATAAAGATCATCGTAGTGCTGATGATGGTGTCAGCACTTAGCATGATCATAGGAGATCTGATGTTTGACCCATTTGTCGGCTTGATACTGCTAAGTGTCTTGCTCACACTGATGGTTGTAACCCTTGATCCGGCCACCGGGAAGGCAATGGCTCAGGTGACCATTCCAATCGTCCTCATCCTCTTCCTCTTCCAGTTATTCCTAAATCCGAGCTTTCAGTTCGAGCTGTGGATGCTAGTGGTAGTCGGGGGCATCCTATACATGCTCTTCACCCTCTTCACAGGCGGTGGAGGGACACTCGAAGGAGGACTCATTGACGCAAAGCTCTCATTGAAACTCTTCCCACTCTACGGCCTCGCGATACTCCTCTCTGTCATTGTGGACCCGACTCGCCGAACGGCAGTGTATATCATGGTCGGCACGGTCGGTGCATTGATGAGCCTTTACTTCGTCTTCCTTCGCAATTACGACAAGTGGCCCGAGTACACATACGGCAAGACACATGATGTTGTCGCTATAACAGACATAAACCCGAGAGGCAAGGTCAGGGCGGGATCTGAAATCTGGTGGGCAAGGACATCCGGTCCTCCAATAAAACAAGGCGAGAGTGTTGTTGTTAA
This sequence comes from Candidatus Thorarchaeota archaeon, assembly GCA_003345555.1. Classification (GTDB taxonomy): domain Archaea; phylum Asgardarchaeota; class Thorarchaeia; order Thorarchaeales; family Thorarchaeaceae; genus OWC5. Next base: position 6,459 of record PRDJ01000060.1, on the reverse strand, counting down.
GGCTATCACTGGGCTTACCATGATAGTCGCAAGAGACGAAGAGAGATACTCTCAGGCCATCCAAGGCCGAAATGATTAGTAGGGTCGAGCCGACTGAGCGTCGGCTCACTCACTTCTTTTCTACCCTTCCTCTCAAGAACACAAGCAAGACCAGTAGACCTAGCAAGAATCCAGGCATTGTTGAGAGACCCCACTCAATCTGGAACAGTTCAGGGGCGACCACCGGCACACTAGGATACACAGGAAACAGTATGTAAGCAATAATGTTCCAGACAAAATGGAATGCGATCGGAGCCCATAGCTTGTTTCCAGAAAGATGGTAGCTCAGGCCCAAGACGATGCCGCCGAGAAACATGTTGAAAGTGAAGATTGCCACAAGATGATATGGGACAAAACCTAGGGGAAGCCACCAATTGAAGTGAAGTAGTGAGAACACCAGCGAACTGATGATAATGCCTGTTGGCAGACCCCACAAGTCTGTCATTCGTGACATCAAATAGCCCCGATAGCAGAGCTCCTCGAATACTGCTACAGGGATTGTGATGATGACTTCGCCGACCAATAGGTCACTGGTGATTTCAGACGCTGGACGCAGTTGCCCACCAAACAGCAACGCGATGAGGACCACGAATCCCGCGGCCACCATGCCGGACACCGCACCAACAGTCAACATGAGATTGGTCCTCGAGCCGATGGTCAGACCCAGTTCAGTTACAGACCTGCCACCCTCCCATCGTACGAAAATCACTGCTGCAAAGTACATCAAGACAAAGGTCCCGAAGAATAGTAGGGTGTTGGCTACGTCGTACATGTCAGAACCGTATAGTGCTGCCGCAACCAGTGGAGAAAGCTCAACAGCAAGAAGCATAACCAAGGAGAACAACACAACCCTAACGAGTGCGATGCTTCTGCCTTCGCCCATACTTGGTGGTCACCGGAGGCTGCTCATAAACCTCGCCCTATTGACTCACGACAGTATATGGGGAGCCACACCTCAACCTGAACTTGGAACCATGCATCGTGATGCGTCCGCGGCTGTGTCGGTCAATGAACCAGTGTTAGTCCTGCTTGCGCTGGGTACATATGGCGAACTCATTTAAGCAGCCGGAATACCGAATAGAACTGAAAACCTCCATATCACTCGGAGAGATGTAAGACCGCTACCACGGTGCTGTCAGAACTCAAAGGAGCGAGTCTGTTTGTCAGAAACACGGCGGCTATTATTGGATTTCGAGACCGATGAAGTGGCTCGACTGGCCAAGGAGAATTCGAAGGTACGAGCTTCACTCATTCAGGCCTTTTCCGATTCATCCGAGATTGTTAGAGAGAGAGCACTGGTTGCCTCAATCGAACTCGGAGACCCGCACATCGTGACGGACGCGTCCAAGACTCTGACCGATGAGGATTCCGACGTGAGAATCGCAGCCGCCCAGCTCCTTGCTTGGTACAGTCAGCCGCGAACGATTCCGGATCTCCTCAAGGGCCTAAAGGATTCCAACACATGGGTTCGATCGCACTGTGCCGTCGGACTATCTAAGCTGCTTCCTGGTCCGACTTGGGCTCGGGTGCCCAGCAAGGACATCGATCTGTTGATTTCGGGCCTACCGGAGATGAGCGAGGATGATGTCAATGTCTTCCTCACTGACCTAGGGGTTCAGCCAGAAGCAATAGACCGATTCACTACATGGAGCGAAGCTAAGTTCAATGTCGAAATCGATACGAGAAGAATGGTTGAAGAACTCGAAGGAAAACCAATCATACTAACTGAAGAACGAAAAGGTATCAAGGCCAAGCTCGTCGAAGCGCCCACGGTAGCGAGAGGCGCGGGACTATCTCCCGGAGTTGAGGGCATTCTAGCAGAGCTACCAGACGAGATTAGAGCCACACTACCTGTAGAAGACTTGAGACGTCTCAACGTGACCACGGCGAGGGAACTGGTGGACTCCTTGAAAGCCTCATTTCCGGCATCAGCTGAAGCGGAGGCCAAGAAAAAGCCAATCAAGGTCCGCAGAGTTAAGAAGGTGCGGAAAGTTGCGGTGGGACAGACGAGAGAGGAGTTGATTGACAGTCTGCCCGAGGAAGTGAAGGAGGAGGTTTCACCAGAGATAATGGACACCCTCACCAAGGAAGAACTTGAAGCTCTGGTAGGCACCTCGGCTGGGCAAGAAGAAACCGAAGCAGAGACCGGTGCAGAAGCACTCCGAGCTGAAGGCGGCAAAGAACCAAAATCTGCCGCTGGGAAGATGGCGCCAACATTGAAACCGGGGCAGTCTGACATGCGATGGAAGGAACTTGCGAACGCATACGGGGAAGCGAAAGCAGACCTGCTCATTCAAGTGCCGCCCCATATGCTGGAGGGCCTCCCGCCTGAACAGATACGTGATATGGACATAGAGACACTCAAGAACCTGACTGAGGCGCTCAAGCCCAGGGAATAGACATCACTCTCTGCCACGTATGACGACTGCAAACTCGCTCGCCAGTCGGCCGTACCACTCAAGAAGATCTCTCATGTTGTCTACATGCCTGTAAGTGCCGTTACCGTACTCAGCCATTGCGAGCATAAGCTCTTCATCAATCTCGTTCCGCTCACCCAAGCCAATGCAATACATGACAAGCTTCCTGTGGCCGGAGAATCTTTCTTTTAAGACCTTCAATGGTGGAGGCCCGGTAGTAGTCATCCCGTCAGTCAGCATAATCAGCATAGTTGGTTTCCTCGGATCACCAAAAGCATCCAGTATCTCGCCAGCCTTCATCAGCGCATCGCCCATGTTCGTCAGCGTGCCGCCCTCTTCCACCTTATCGATGACGTGTGTGCTAATCACTTGCAGACCTATTGCCTTGTTCTTGCCCGTGCACTCAACATAAGGCCGCACGTCACCCGTGTCAGGGTCCATGAACGTCATTTCACTGACATCCCTTTCGAAAGTAATCACGGCAACTTTCTCACCATAACCCCGTCCAACCTTCTCTGCCAGATATAACAACACAGCCATGGCTGCAGCTTCTGCACGAGTGACGTTCGTACCCTCCTCAAATCGGTCAAGAAATGCTTGAACGTCAGGATTGTCGCCAGCCAAATCCTTCAGACCTTCCCTTGCATGTGCGACATCTTTCACAGGTACGTCGCCCGTTTTCATCGAGCCACTCGTGTCTATGCAGAGAATCGCATTGAAGGGTGTCGATATTCCCACGGTCTTGAACTGATAACCGGTCTTAGCCCTCAATGCTTCAAAGGCCAGCTTCGCGAAACTCCTGCCCGTAAGAGCAGGTCTCGTGTTCAGTATCTCAACCTTGACTCCCAAGTCGGGCCAGTTGAACGACATTCCGGGGTAGACGAGGCGCCCCCCAATGAGCTTCTCAAGCGAGGATACACTCTCCGCGGCGCGCGTCACCAAGTCCTCGGTATTGGCATCCTCCGTCAGTGGCTTCAGCCCGAATTCAACATAGTCTAGTGCTGTCATTGGTCTCTCATAGAGTGTTACGTCAACCCTGTCGCCTTCCATCAGCAGAGAGGCTTCTAACACCAGGCTATCTACAACCATCTTGTTTTGAGGAACATCGGGACTCTTTCGAATCTCAGCGGCGCCCCAGAAGCCGCTCTCAGGGTCCTCGAACAGCACAATGGAACCGATATCCGCTTTCAGACTCTCGGCAGTCTTGGGATGAAGGCTCGCATATCCCTTGAGTTCTCCGCCATCAACGATTTCCAAGGCCAGTTTCTTGACGATACGATGTTCCTCCGCCGATATGATGACGCTTGGTCAGAGCCTAGTGTTATAAACAATTTCACGCCGCTATTGTGTTCCTAGAGTCTCCAGCACTTCTTGTGAGAGAGCATCAGAGGAATCCGCATATATCGTGTGTTCGTCAAGAGCCTTTAGCAGGAGAGACTCAGATTCAGGAAGGCCAAGTTCGGATCCTCCTATTCCTCGAGTATTGTAGCCACTTGTTACCGCGAAAGTGAGCAGTCTGTCGGAGCGCCGTCGAACCCAAACGTGTACCTCCTCCCCCTCAGACCTTGACCTTAGCGTCAAGACATACGAGTCCGTATCGACACCGATTGTCTTGGTCATGAGAGACACATTAGAGCTCGTTAGGACCCGCTGCGAGGGAATAATGAGATCGAGGGAGGAGACATCCCAGTGCTCATCTCTTACAAGCGAAAAGAGAAGATTCTCGAAACCATCAAGACCTTGGTTCCTATCGTCCCTGAAGGCCACCTGCCTTGGGCGTCGGCGACTTGGACCACGCGTGACAAAAACCTTCTGCGCCAACAAAAGCGCGTTTTCCCCAAGGATTCTTTGTATGTCTGATGGACCTCCAATAAAATCCCTTGATAGCAGGTGCAGGATGGTGTCAGCCGCGTGCAAAGAGAAGTAGCTATAGTCAGTTCCAAAGAGAATCCTGCTAGACCACTGGTTTCCGGGAGGTGTGTCTCGTTCTTGTGCAGCCTTCATTAGCACAGGCAAGTCCTGACCGTGAAGACCTGAAGTCTCAGTGCAGAATACGGGATCCATGAGGGTGTCGTGGAGAAAGGTGTCACCCGGAGTCATGGCTGAATGCGCCAATACGATGCGAGTTCCGGTTATACTGTTGGCGCACGACTTGTCTGAGCGCATTCCGTCGATTAGGTTCTTTATTCTCCGGACTGTCCGGATGTTCCTAGTGTCGAATACAATCGGCACGTGCAACTCACCGGCTTTTTTCACGACCCGTCTTGTTATGTCGTCTTCAATATCGTCAAGGAACAGCTGGGCCAGCGGGTGAAGCTTGAGGCCACGTAATCCAAGCAAGGTGACTGCTCTATGCAACTCCCGGACTGCGCAGTCGGCACCGATAGTTCTGGCATCCGTAGGGTCGACGCGTGCAAAACCAATCAACCGCGTTGAATGAGGGGACCTTGTAGTCCATCTGGCGATTCTATCATTCGAGAGCTTGAACGAAGCCACGAGCTTGTTGTCGCTCTTGGCATAGTCATCCGAGAATGGAAACACGATTGTTCTGTCAACAAGCCAGCCGCGATTCATCTCGGCCCAGCTGTTTCTGATATTGAAGCATTTCGAAGCTGTGTGAGGCGGCTCGATATCCACAGGCTCATACAGGAGCTCATCTTTCTCCAAACGTTCCTTGGCCATTCGCCGCAATTCGAACCAAAGAAGGGAATAGTAAGAGTAGGCTCCGGCGGGAGTATTCTGATGGCTGCCCTCACGTCCCATGTGATGATGTGCGTCGACAATGTAGAAGCGCAGCAAGTCGCCTTTCTTCAAGCCATGTGCTGGTTGATCCTCAACCGAGCGAACAACGAGCATCTGCACTCTTCTCCGTCTAACCTGATGTTAGGATTCGTGATAAACCATTTCATCCTCGTAGTAGTTCCGTCTACGTAAGGATACTCGACTGAGTAGTACTCTGCATTAGGCATATATCGGTTGGCGCAGTGAAGGATGCCAAGGGCCAACGTGGAGCTTGAATGAATGATAGTCGTCGAGGACATCGAGAACAAGGAAATCAAACCCTTGTTTATGGTCGACTCATTCGTTCAGCTCGGATCAGTCAGGGCAGGGGTTGAAGCTCGCTCATTTGACCCGAGTAGATTGTTGTCTTACTATGGTAGGGTCGAGGGCCAGCTCTACGACTTGGCTTCGACATATCCAGGAGCGTTCAGATATCTCCCCCGCAGAGCTTACGCCTACTTGAAACGTCCTCCCATCCTGACTGAGATTCATTCAAGCGGCCTTGACCCCTCCAACGCAAGCTGGTTCGTAGATCTGTTCTTCTCGAGACCCCTGATTGCCATCGGCGGACAGCAACTGTCTGAACAACAACAGAGCAAGAATATCGAATCGACCCAGAGATGGTCTGAGCAGCTGCCTCACAGTCCTAGGTTCTATTCCCTCCAAGATATGCGTCACGGCCGAACGGGCATGCCAGGATGGGGGGTTGTTCTCAATCCGGCGGACTTGGAGAAACTGGAGAGCACCCCACGCGGCTCGATGGCTCGCAGATACGTTGAATCCGGGCTACCGACGTTCGTAGAGCTTGACGGGCCTGACGATCTGGACATCTTGATGAAATGGTTGATACAGCTGAAGAATGCCAAGACCAATAGTCCGAACCTGTTGCTTTCTGTAAGAAGCTACAAAGATTGGGGCTCTGGAATAACGAAGTTGGTTGAAATTCCGGGTGCGAAGCTACTCACATGCGGGGCAACAATAGGGTTACTGTCGACTGTGGTATCATTTCTTCGAAACACCACAGGTGCCGCCCCCTGGTCCAGCAAACTAGTCTTCGGCAGTGCCTATCCTGAAACTCACACCGGCGATAGTATCTCCGAAGTGCTCAGCTTTCTCTTGAGTCGCAACCTAGCCGCGTCTGCTGACGACCTTCAGCGAATCCTCGCCACCAATTTGCTCTCACTACTGCCTCCCAGACCTGCCTACCTTGAGTACTTGAGCA
>PRDJ01000059.1 GCA_003345555.1 Candidatus Thorarchaeota archaeon | reverse complement strand
CCGGATTGCCCTGAGGGTCCGGGTGCCCTCACTCTTAATTGTAACTCTTCCTCTCAGTTTGGTCACGGTGCCATTGTTATGCTAAGTTTCTGGACGAGTTCTTTGTAGCGATTTCTTACTGTAACCTCAGTTACGCCTGCTGCCATGGCGATATCGCGCTGTGTCACACGGTGGTCCATCAGAATCGAGGCAATGTAGATTGCTGCAGCTGCGAGTCCTCTTGGATCACGGCCGGTCACAAGGCTCTTGTTGTTTTTTGCCTGTTCCAGGATTTCCAAGACCTTCTGTTGGACATGTCCTGGCAGGCTGAGGTCGGTCATGAATCTGGGCACGTAGTTAGCTGGGTCTGATATGGGCATCTTCAGCTTGAGCTTCTCAACGAGCAGTCTGTAGTGCTGGCCTATCTTCTTCTTGCTGACTCGTGAGTACCTTGCTATTTCCTCAAGGGATCGAGGAGCCATTCTGAGTCTGCATGCAGCGTAGATCGAAGCGCCAACCATGGCATCTATGGACCTGCTGCGTGCAAGTCTCTTGACGATAAGCTTCCTATAGAGCAGTGCTGCAAGTTCCTTGATACCCTTGGTTAGTCCTAGCTGAGATGAGAGCCTGTCCAGTTCCGACATAGCTTGAGCTAGGTTCCTGTCGACAGAACTGTGAACCCTGGTTCTGATTTGCCACTTACGAAGCCTGTAGATTTCGGAACGCTTCTTTGCCGTGAACCGCTTACCCTGAGAGTCATGATCTCGCCAGTCAATCATCGTCGAGAGACCCTTGTCATGAATAGAGTAGTTGGTTGGAGCCCCTGCTCTTGATCGAGAGTCTTTCTCCTCCGATGTGAAAGCTCTCCATTCTGGACCTGTGTCGATGCGGTGCTCGCTTACGACCAGTCCGCAGCTGGCACAGATTCTCTCCCCTTTCTCAATGTCCTGGACTACCTCGTGTCCCCCGCACTCTGGACACGTGAAGCCCGAATTAGCATGCGCATGGTTTCCCTGCTTTTTTGGTGCGCTTGGTTTGGTGGCCATGATGTTACACCTCTCTCCGTTCTCTCTCGAATTCAGACGGTATGTATGATGTCCCCATACATACTAGGAAAACACAACTCTGGGCGTGCCGTTGCGGTGTCCTCCGAGGCAAGTACCGTCGAAATCCGTCAATTTTATATAGCCGCGTAACTACGCTTATAAACTTTGTGCCCTTGAATCGGCATTCGGCCGAGAACTTCTTTTCCCCCCAGTATCACTACTTGGTAAGTTTGGATTTAAGCCTTTTGAGGCCCTTTCTTGTCAGTGATTCTTACACTGCCGACTGCGGAATCATTGAAGCAATCGGGTCATGTGGCGTCTTCATACAAAGACCGTCGAACTCAAGATGCGTGGTCCATGTCCGCAATGTCGAGAGGGCCAGATTACCTTGGCACGGCCGCCTGCCGTGTCTAGGTTTATCTCGAGTTCCTCCTATGGAGCAACCGCAACTGTTATCCCAAACACAGACGTCGAGACATTGGTAATCGCATGTCCTACCAGAAGACCCCACTCAAGTATGGCACTGTGACAATCGACGAGTTCATCCCGTCAAGTGTGAAGAAGCTGACGATTCTGCGCGTGGCAGGATTCAAGCCCGATTTCACCGATTTCAAGGCCCGCCTCGATCAGGTGTTGGCCAAACCCTTGGGCTCCAAGTCCTTTGATGAGGTGGTGAAGAAAGTCTACACGAAGGGGAAGAGGATTGTCATTCTCGTCGATGATAACACAAGGCCAAACATCCATACCCGGGCCTTACTGCCACTCCTCACTCCACGCCTGTTGGGACTTGGCGTGCGCAAAGAAGACATAGCGATTATGATTTCAAGTGGCACCCATGGGCCTCCAAAGCCTGAAGCCATTGAAAACAAGGTCTTGGGTTCGGAGATTTACAGGGACTGGAAAGCCAACGTTCTGACGCATGATCCCGACTCCGGAAACCGTGACGTGGGAAAAACGAAGATGGGCACGCCGATACTCATCGACCAGAAGGTACTCGATTCAAGTCTGATAATTGTGCTAAGCGACTCAGAGTATCATTACTTCGCTGGACAGGCCGGTACGGTCAAGCTGTTTTGCCCAGGAGTTGCAGGGCGCGAGACAGTCCGGATCAACCATCCCAGGATGTTCGACCTCGAGAAGGGATTCAAACCGGAGTGCAGACTCGGCAACACTGAAGGCAACCCCGTAATCCAAGACATGATTGACATCACACGACAGATGGCTGCGCGTATTCCCATTTTCTGCATCGATACGATTGTGAACCAAGGCAAGATAGTCTACGTACAAGCTGGCGACATCATTGAATGCCACAAAGCAGCATCAGCGCCGCTAAGGAAGCTGAGGGTTGTGGACGTCGATGACCCAGCTGACATTGTTTTCGTGTCTGTTGGAGATTTAGGGCTTAACCTCTATCAAGCAGGCAAGGGAATACATGCTGCATGGAATGGTGTGCGTCACGATCTCAAGGGCTGGATTGTCCTGCTCGCTCCGTGTCAGGAAGGAATAGGAAGCCCCGCTTATGAGGAATCTATCAGAGCCACGATTGGCATGAAGGTAAAGGATGCACTCAAGTACTCTATCGAAAATTACTGCTCAGAGAAGACATTCAAGATTGGCAATCAGAAGGTACCCGACCTCTTCAGGATTCTATTGAACGTCGCTGAGGGTAACATCAAGATTGTAAGTCAGCTTGACCCCAAAATGCTCTGCGATGTCTACAGAATGGAAGGGTTGAATCCTCGTAATCCGGCAGATGCTCAACGAGTTCTTCGCGAGCTAATGCAGAGGTTCCTGAAGGAGAACCCTGACCCACGCATCTTCATCTTGGATGACGCTGGGTTGTACATAAGCGTCAAGCGTCAAATCGTCAAGAAGTAGGAAGAAGCGGAAGAAGGCCCCTACGCGCGCAGTGACGCCTATTCGGTTTTCCAAGTAGGGCCATCCTTTGTGTCTGAGACCGTGATGCCTAGATCAGCCAATCCCTTTCTTACTCTGTCGGAGAGGGCGTAGTTCTTGCTTTTCCTAGCTTCTTCTCTGATTTGGAGAAGCAGGTTGACCACCTGCTTTAGCAGCTCATCGCTTTCTGAAGCACCTCCAGCTGCCTTCTTCTCTAGGTCGATTCCAAGCACACCCATCAACTCGAGCAGGGCAGAACGAGCTTCTCTCAAGGCCGAAGCCTTGCCAACTTTGCTGGCGTATGTATTCACTGACTTAACAAGCGTAAACACTTCTGCCAGTGCGCCGGGCGTATTGAAGTCGTCATTCATCTCCCTCTCGAATTCATCTCTGGCTTTCCTGACTGCCTCGGCAAGCTTTGAGTCCGCTGGGGCTGGTTTTGCGCCGCCTTTCTCTATTAGCGATAGTCTGCCTTCGAGCACATCGAGTGCGTTTCGAAGTCTTTCCAAAGACTGAGTCGCTTGGTTGAGTGCCTCAGGATTGTAGTCGAGTGGTTGCCGGTATTGAGCTGATATCAAGAACAACCGGACTGCTTGGTGATTGTAATGATCGAGAACTTCGCGAGCAGTGAAGAAGTTGCCTAGGGATTTCGACATCTTCTCCTTGTTGATGGTCAGGAACCCGTTGTGAAGCCAGTACTTGACTGGAGTCTCTATCGAGTACGCTGAGGCAGTCTGTGCAATTTCGTTCTCATGATGAGGGAATATCAGATCCTGTCCTCCACCGTGAATGTCGAATGGGACTCCAAGGTAGTGCCGGCTCATGGCTGAGCACTCTGCATGCCATCCTGGTCTTCCTTTTCCCCACGGGCTATCCCATGAGGGCTCGCCCGGTTTCTCAGCTTTCCAGAGGGCGAAGTCTCGTGGATCCTGCTTGTTTTCATCGGGTTCTATTCTGGCCTCTGCAGTCATTTGGTCGACCGGCATCTTGGACAGATTACCGTAGGCCGCGAACGCGCTCACATCGAAGTAGACGTTTCCATCGACAACATACCCCATACCGTTCTCTACGATTCGTTTGATCATGTCAATCATGTCATCGATGTGTTCTGTGGCTCTGGGGTTGGCATTTGCCGGTTTCAGGTTCAGTTCCTTCGCGATTTTCTGATATTCCGCGATGAACTTCGCGGCAAGTTCCGCCACTGTAGTGCCTTCATCGTGGGCCCGCGCAATCATCTTGTCGTCCACATCAGTGAAGTTGGTGATGAAATGAACCCTGTATCCGCTGTACTCTAGGTAGCGTCTCATCGTGTCAAACACGACGAATGACCTAGCATTGCCAATGTGCGGATAATCGTATACGGTGGGCCCACATGCGTAAACTCGGACGTTCTTTCCATCAAGCGGTACGAACTCTTCCTTTGACCGGGTAAGCGTGTTGAACACTTGTATCAAGCTAGGAACCTGATGTGTGTCTTCCAAAGAGTACATAAAAACGCGTCTGCAAATCTTGCTCAGGTCTAGAACGGTCACCAACCAACGTTTCCGAGGAGGTACTTAGAACCACGACAGACTCAGTGCAGGGAGTACTTGACGCTGCATCCGCATTGTGTTCCCGTGATGAGAACCTAGAAGCCCTGAAGCTACTTGAAGAAGCCCTGGGGCGATTTCCCAATCACTTGGGGCTCAAGACAATGCTCGGCATAGTCCTATCAAGATTGGGGCGAGACAATGAGGCTGAGGCCGTGCTTCGGTCGGTGCTTAGGAGAGATCCGTCCGACGAACGGGCAACATCTGCATTGGGACGACTACTTGACAATTCGCTGCGGACGGAAGAAGCGGAGAGAATGTATCGGGGTCTTCTTGATAGGAAGCCTGCTTCTCACACCGTTCTTGATGACCTGTGCGATCTCCTACTGGATGCGGAGCAGTTCGATGAAGCACACAGGCTGGCAAAGAGGCATGCCGAGCAGTTTTCAACGACGTATGAAGCCTACAGTCCACTGCAACATGTTCTCCAAGCTGAAGAAGACAACATCAGCGATGAGACTGATGAATCGGAGTTTGACCGCAAGGGGCTGACCAAGCTTGCATCGAACCTGATTGAGCAGTTCGAAATCATCACCAACATGGAAAAGAGCATTGGCTCTGATATACTGGCCGCCATTGGGCACGCATGGGATTTGGATGAAGACGCCATTCGCATTGCGGCCGAGTTGAGCCGAGTAGAGGATGCCTTCAAGAAGCACCGTGCCTCAATGCCCCCTGCTCTCCAGAATGGAATCCAATCTGTTCACGTAGAGATGGACAAACGTGCGAAGAGAACGTAGGCGAGATAAGAATCCATCCACTCAGGATTGCGGCTATTTCCACTGATATCCAGTGAATTCCTCGTCCTGAGGAGGTCCGTTCTTGCTGAGATATATCAGATGCTGGTCGCCTTCACGGGCCAGCCAGATGTGGGCACCAGTGCGCTCCAGAATCTCAAGCATCTTCAACCTATCTTCGGCGCGTAGACCCATGACCTTCAAGAGACTTGATAGGTTCACTACGCGGCCAAAGTTCTTCTCGGCCGATGCCAGGACACGTTCAGATGATCCAATTGGCAGGCGCAAGATCTCAGCATCCCTGAGGACAGCCTTAACTTTCATCTTCTATCGCAATCCCGTCTGCGAGTCAGGATAAGATAAGGCTGTCCATGTCCCTATTCGCAGACAGAACCAAACAAGAGAGTCATGCTAGCAAGACTTGCCGTAATGCTTAATATCGATGAAGACCGTGTTGCGAGCAGGTGCCCGTCTGGCGGATCAGCTTACGCGACAGACTGCAGATCTGTTCTAGAGGGGTGCGACTCCCCTGGCGGGCTCCACATTCAATTCTGCACTTCGGCTGCGACGGTCCATCTTGACAGCCTTCTTGAGTGGCGCCAATATTGACCATGAAGTAGTGGGAGGAAGTGTTCTACTCGAGGAGCTGCAAACCAGTACCCTCGAAGAACGGACTCGTGAACCTGATCCGAGGCTGCACTCAGGAGCCAAGAAGCGAGATGAACTGCTGCCATCCTGACGCGATGCCTCGTTCTTGGCCAGAGACTTTATGTTCTTTTGCGCGCTAGTGTCATTCGGGGGCAGATACGGAGATAGCAGTGCCTGTCATTCTTGCGATTGGAATCGTGGTATTATCACTTGCAGTTCGCGATATCGACATAGCGCGTCGAGCTAGGAGTCTCACAGAGACGGCAGCTGGAGTCGGGGGCTCAACCGACTACAGGAGGAGCCAGTCCTACATGATTCTACGGAACCCATTGGACCTCAGGAGTTCCAAGGGTCGCGTCAGCGGATTGTTGGAGGGCAACTCCATCCTGACGGTTGTCGTCATAATAGCCATCCTCGGAACCATGACAATAATCGTCGTGTCTTCTGTCGGCAGCCCGCTGATGGTCACTGCGCTGATTGGGCTGATGATTGGTCTGGCTTTTGTTTCGGGGCCGTATCGAATCAATATCCTGGAGCTCTACGCAA